>JAOZQU010000149.1 GCA_029932055.1 Desulfocapsa sp. | reverse complement strand
GAAAAAAAGGTCTTTACAATATTTCATTCTCTGCATAATCTGCCCCTTAAATAAAGGGAAACAAGACGGGCACCACAGTAAGCCGTATACTACAATTCCACATTACTCTTTCTGCTTCGTAAGCAACATGGAACAATGACACATAATAATACCAGTGAACGATGTGATGGCTGCGGCAATACTGCAGATCTGAAAAAAAGCAATGGCAACGAATTTTGCGAAGAGTGCATGGAACTGGCTGCTGCCATTAAGAAAAAACCGGAAACCATCAAACGGATATGTAACCTGATTAAGTCCGACCTTCAACACTCTGCCCCCCCCCGAAGCGAATACAGTCAGGTTTCAGGGTCCATCGACCTCCCGGAAGTACTTGATGCAGTGCGATACCGTACACGGGACAGGGAACAAAACACCTGGTATGTTTCCGTCAGTGAACTGGACGGCAACCCGGTGGAAATCTTTGCTTCCACAGCATTTGACAGGGATGACCACCTGCAATCCCGCATCTCCAACCTTACTACCATCACCAGGCTGGTTTCTTTAATCCTTCGTAACGTCTTTCTCGGTGAAGTCCTAACCCTGGAAAAAACCAACAAGCAGCTCCACCGAAGTTCCAGACAGAAAAATGATCTTCCTGATATGTTAACCAATGTGCTGCGCGGCTATGAAAAAAAGGTGGATTCTAAAGGGTAGTACGGATTATTGTCGAACAATTCATTAATACTCAAAATCAAAATCATACACCAAACCGGATTTATCAAAGTGGCGCAGTACTTTTCTTAGTACGTAAAGGGTGGGAACCTGAAATTTTATTTCCCAAGCAGAATTAGGGGTAGGTGTTTTCGAAAGAAGCAGAACATTAGAAACTTTCATTTCATCAGGAGCCACACCCAATAACATCATGATTCTGTGCTGAGTAGCAGCCATTATCACCAGCGACTGGGGTTTGTCGACTCTGCTTTCTCGTAGTTTCCAGCGTAAATCAACAATATCCTCACGTTGAAATTTAGCCTTTTTCAATTGTGGACATTCTTTGTGATGGATCGAGAGCCCTCTTTCACTCAAAAAAGCATAAAGCCCTTTATCAGTAGGATTGGGTTTACAGCATGCTGAAATTTTAATTGTTACAGGATCAAGTGTGGTCAACTGCACCTTATTCAATTGACCTGTTGGCTTTACAAAGGGTGATTGTCCCTGATACAATTCCTCTTTAATTTGATGAATCAGGTTTGACAGGCGCAAGCGTCCCTCTCCCACATGAACATAGAGTTCATCCAGATCAACCAGGGAAAAATGGCTGAGGATTTTTTGCAGATCACTCTTTTGCAGAAGTTCAAAAGACAGGCCATACCTGAGCATTTCCTGGGTAACGATGGACAATCCAATTATTTTTGACAGCTTCTGCCTGCGAATGCGAAATGTTTTGGATAGTTCAGCTCTGGCCCGGGGCGTACGACAGAGATGAAGCATAGCCGGTTGAAATTGCAGAGGATGGCTCGAACGTAAAATACGAATGACATCACCATCACGAAGCCTGTGATCGCTGGAACATTTTTTGCTGCCAACCATGGCTCCTGCACAACTGTGACCGATATCAGTATGCACTCTAAAAGCAAAATCCAATACAGTGGAGTTTGCGGGCAGACAGAACAGGTCTCCACCGGGAGTATAGGTATAAATTTCTTTTTTACCGCTGGCTGCGATCACCTCTCTGTACGAGCCGGCTTCACCAGAGCCTATCACATCGAAAAGCTCTTTAATTTCATTGATAAAACGTCGCTGAGTAGTACTTTTGGAGGACCAGTCTTTAAACAATCCGCGCTGAGCTCGACGAGCCATATCTTTTGTACGAATCTTAAACAGATATTTGTGTAACTTTTTATGCCCTTTTATATTGGCTCTGGCGTGTAACCCCTGATACCCGGTTGGTTTTGGGTTGGCAATAAAATCACGAATAGTTCTTGGAATTGGTGTAAAGGTTTGATTGAGGATACCCAGTAACGTATAACAGCTTTGAGTGTCATCTGCTATGATGAGTATTTCCACCGGGTTATCTATTTCTTTTCTTAAGATTCTGTTTGATGAATCATAATAGGCCCAAAGCCCCTTGGTTCGAACGGTAACCTCAGCGTTGAGCCACACTTCGTGAGTCTTCTCTTCTAATTTCTGGACAATTTCCAAAGTTTCAGGTGATTTTCCCAAGCGGCGTATCTGCCCAAGAAGTTTTGCCCCCTGTTTGGGAAATTTAAAAGACAATGCCAGATTATACATTTCACGCTTCATGCTGAACAGACCAAACACTGTGGCAAGAGGGGCGTAGATATCAAGAGTTTCATCGGAAATCTTCTGCCGCTTATGCTTGGGCATGGCACCCAGCGTACGCAGATTGTGCAAACGATCGGCAAGCTTTACCAGCATCACCTCCGGTCTCAGTGCCGCTCCTGTAAAAATTTTCCGATGTACTTTTTTAGACAAAGCCTGCTTGTCACTGGAATCTTGAGTAACCTTAGTGCAACCCTCAACAATAGCAGCAACATAAGCGCCGAACTTTTCACCAACACCCTCAATGGTGACCTCCTCCACATCCTCAACAGTATCATGGAGAAGAGCTGCAGACAAAATTTCAGGATCAACCACATCCATCTCATCTGCTAAAATCTTCGCCACAGAGCATGGATGCATAATGTAGGCTTCACCAGACCTTCGCCATTGGTCACCATGGGCATCAGTGGCAAAATCGAGAGCATCCCAAAAGATATGATTCCTGGGGCTTGAGCCCAGCAATGTCCTCATCTGGCTGCGATACAGTTCAAGATCAAAGGGTATATACTGCATAAGATATCAGAAAAATGTCAACATTTTATTAAGATCCACAAGAGATCCGGTAATCAAATTGCTTTTTGAACAATCATGACTATTCTACACATACACGTAACACAGTTGATGGGTTCGCAGACAAACAAAACCTTCGAAAACCATTCACCTCTATGCAACCTACCAAAAATTAAGCTTCTTGGAAGAAGAAAAAACCCCATGCAGAGAAAAAAACGATATAAACACAAAAAAAAAGAAAAACACTCATCCCGAGGCAGAAAGAATCTCCACAAACAAACCCAGGAAGATCCTCTTAAGCAGCAACTCCTAACGCTTCTTTATACGAATAACAACCCCTTAAAAGAAAAGTATATTCTAAAAGACCTGGATCTTCCGCTTTCCGCCCGCAAACCTCTCCACAATCTCCTGACCCGGCTCACACACGAAAAAGTACTGCAACAAACAGATACTGACACTTATGGTCCCGGCCCAAAACACGGACTGGTAGAAGGAACAGTTGACCAGAATGCAAAAGGTTTTGGGTTTGTCACCGGGCTTACGTCTAAATTTGACTTCAAACAATATTCAAGAGACCCTTTCCTCTCACCAGACAACATGCGCACCGCCCACCACGGTGACAAAGTGTTGATCAGAGTCTTTAAAGTGAATAAAGATGGTCGTCCAGAAGCCGAAGTACTTTCAATCATAGGCAGGGGCAGAGAACAACTGGCAGGTTTTGTAGCCATGCAAGGCACACAGGCCATTGTTTATCCTGAAGATTCCCGATATCCTTTTACAATTCGTCTACAAGGAAAGCTCCCGGACGAACTGCACGATGGTGATGCGGTCATTGTCAAAATTGAAGGCGAAAGTGACAATGCCCTCTACCAGCAGGGAACACTGATTGAAATCCTGGGAGATCCGGATTCAGTAGATGTGCAGATGCGGCTGGTCATAGAAAAACACAACCTTCCCCACATATTCAGCGACCAAACCATTACCGAGGTAGAAGCAATATCAGACAAAATTGCTCCCTCCAAAGGAAGACTTGACCTTCGCGATATCCAGCACGTCACCATTGATGGGGAAACGGCCAAAGACTATGACGACGCCATTGCAGTACAGAAAACCCGTAAGGGGTATCGACTGTATGTCTCCATTGCCGATGTCAGCCACTACGTCCAACCGGGTTCTGCCCTGGACAAGGAAGCATACCAACGGGGAACATCCATTTACTTTCCTGGCCGCGTCATTCCCATGTTACCGGAAAGACTGTCCAACGGTCTTTGCAGCCTGATTCCTGATGAGGACCGGTATGCATTTACAGCCATTCTGGACTTTGATCGACAGGGGCATCTCCGGAAAAAAGAATTTTCAAAATCCATTATCTGCAGCAAAAAACGTTTCACCTACACCACAGTTCGACAAATCCTGATTGACCACGACCTTGACATCAGACGTGGACACAAAGCTTTTCTTACTCCGCTGAAATGGGCGGGAGAACTGGCAACAGAGCTCATGCACCTTCGTGAACAGCGCGGATCTATTGGTTTTACGATACCGGAACCGTTCATGGAACTTGATGATCAGGGAAAAATATCCTCCATCAGCCGTACGGAAAGAAACTTTGCCCATAAATTAATCGAAGAATTTATGCTTGCTGCCAATGAAGCTGTAGCTGAAACCTTTACAGAGCATCACCTGGACGGCCTCTACCGCATCCATGAACGTCCATCACCTGAAAAAGTACAGGAATTTGTAGAATTCGGATATTCCCTTGGCCTCGACTTGCCGCCACTGCGTCAGGATCCGGACTGGTTTGGGCAGGTCCTGGAGAAAGTAAAAGGCTCACCCAAAGAGTACGTTATCAACAATCTCCTGCTGCGAACCATGCAGCAAGCTCGTTATGATGGAAAAAATGTAGGCCACTTTGGGCTTGCAGCAACCGATTATACCCACTTCACTTCACCAATCCGCCGCTACCCGGATCTCACCGTACATAGAACGCTGCAGACCTTTCTCCAGCGTCGTGCAAAGGTAAAAATCAAGAAAAAGAAACCGGAAGTAACAGTAACAGTATCAGATATGGGTGTCTTTCTCTCTGCCCGTGAACGTATTGCAGTAACAGCCGAACGGGAAATGAACGACAGGCTGAAAGTACGCTTCATGCATAATAAGATCGGTGAAACATTTCAGGCGGTTGTGTCTGGTGTAACCGGTTCGGCAATCTTCGTTGAGCTTCTGGATCTGTTTGTCAGCGGCGGGATCTCGCTTACGTCTCTAAAAGATGACTACTATATCTTTGACGTAAAACATCATCGTCTCAAAGGCAAACACAGCGGTAGATCATTCCAACTTGGAGATCTCATAACAGTTGGTCTGCTCGACGTTGACCTGCGACGAAACCGTATTTATTTCAGCCCGATTTTATCTGACAAGAATGAAACATAGGTCTCTCCTTTATTATTGAGACTTGACTTGAATCCAGTTTTGGCCTAGAAAAAGTCGAACGACGTGTTTAAACTCTTTTCATTCCCTGCAGGACTTTTTCAAACTGTTTTCCTAGAGGATCTCGAACATGGAAGAAGCAAGCTGGCTCACCACAATCTTCGCCAGTCCCTTTGCACAGGGACTACTCATTGGCCTTTTTTTCTGCCTTATCGTTTTAGTGAGGGGTTTTTTGAGTCGTCGTGACTTAAGCAAAGAAGTAACCAACCTGCGTTCCCATCTGCACACAAAACTTGAAATTGATTCCGCAGAAAACGAACGACGCAAACAGGAAATTGAGGCGCTGAAACAGGAGCGGGACAACCTCCGCATTACTGTTCAATCCCTGAACCAGAAACCCGGCCGCAAAGAAATCCGTCAGTACTACCTGTACCAGACAGCCCTTGACATGATGTTTGAAAAAGCACCCGGCTTTGCTCCTGCGTGGCAAATCACCCTGAAAGAGGCTGAAAATCTTTTTGAAAAATCCGAGGCGGGCGTCGTTCCTTTGCTTAAACGCTTAATGCCTTCCAATGCTGATAAGCAGGTAGCAGAATACGAAAAACTGAGTAAACTTTCTCTGGAGGATGGCCTGACCGGACAGGAAAACTCCTGATCACAGTACAGACGAGGTTACCTTTTTTCTTTAAAACAGCCATGAAACACAAAATACTGTTTCATGGCTGTTTCGTTTCCCCCCTTTCACTACAATCATGCCGCAAAACCAACACCTTCTTGATAACATAGCGATTATTCTGTTAGAGCCAAAATACCCTGAAAACATAGGGTCTGCTGCACGTGCAGCTTGGAACATGGGGATTAGCAGAATTATCGTTGTTGCAAAAGAATATCCTGACCATGGGAGAATGGCAAAACTTGCCACCCATAATGCATTGGCCCTTATTGATACCATGGAGTTTCATGAGTCTCTCGCAGATGCCTTAAAACCCTTTTCCCAGGTTATCGGTACCACTGCCCGCAGGGGACGCCATCGTCTCCCCGGTAACAGTCCACGAGAGGTCATGAAAAAAATCCTCCCCCTGCTGCCTGCTAACCAGATAGCTTTTCTCTTTGGCCCGGAAGACCGTGGACTCACCAATGATGACCTTAAATACTGCCAACTCCGCTCTGCCATTCCCACAGCTGACTTTTCCTCCCTTAATCTTGCCCAGGCAGTCGCCATCCATTGTTACGAAATATTCCACGCTGTAGTTCATGAGCAAAAAGACATTACACCGGCTCCTAAAATTGCCACTTCCCATGAAATCGAAAACATGTATACTTATATGGAAGACAGTTTGAGTCAGATTGACTTTCTACAGGATAAAAGTCACACCTATTACATGCGTAACATCAGACAATTCTTCAGCCGGATCCGGTTGGAATCCAGGGAAACAAATCTGATACGCGGTATCTGTCGTCAATTTCTTAAACACGAATCTTAGGGTCTGTATAAAAACAACAGGGCTGATTCCGATCCGACAACAGCAATGTAAACCCTTCTCCAAACTACGATTGAATACCCAGAATGTAATCAAAACAACCTTTCCGCAATTTCTACTCGATTTCAACCTATGCAACCATAGCTCCTTGTCTACACATTTTCATTGTAACTCCAACTTATTAGCAAGAAAAAAACAGTCATCAAGAGTTATTGTCAAAAAATGGCATTATTATCGCATCAACAAGAAAAACCGTTACATAAAGAACCAACCAAAATAGGTGACACCTATGATACCAGCTTTTAATTCTGCACTGTCAGGAATGCAGGCATTTGGTACCAAAATAAATTCCAATGCCAATAATATTGCCAATGTTTCTTCTGAAGGATTTAAGAAGACACGGGTTACACTGGCAAATCAAGCCCCGCAGGGAGTAAAAGCCTCTGTGGAAACAGTAGACAAACCTGGAATGATGAGGCTTGAAGAAACAAGCAAAGGAACAGAATCTGTCGAACTCTCTAATGTAGATCTAGCCGAGGAACTTCCGGAATCACAATTAAATGCCCGCTTTTACCAGGCCAATATGAAAACCATAGATGTTGTTGATGAAATGATGGAAAGCCTTTTAAATATCAAGGCTTAGCACGAACTTCCCCCAGCCTGCCAACCAGGCTACTTCTCCTCCACCCGTTGCAGTGGACATTCACTGCAGCGGGGATTTGTCTTTTTGCAAAATTCTTTGGCCACAGCAACAATAAGAGCGTGGTATTCATTAAAGAGGGATACATCTTCAGGAAGACTATCCATAAACTCCTGCTGAAGAGTATAGTAGTCATTTTCTTCTTCAACCAGTTGATGGCGTGAAAAAACACGATGGGTGTAGGTATCAATGACAAAAATCGGCTTTCCGGCAGCATAAAGAAGAATAGAATCAGCAGTCTCCGGCCCAATTCCTTTAACTTTTAAAAGATTTTCGCGGCTACTTTGCAAACTATCTGCAAAAAGAAATTCCAGTTCCCCTTCATACTCCTCAACAATCATCTGCAACAGATTTTTCAATCTGCCCGCCTTAATGTTATAATATCCAGATGGTCGAATCTGTTCAGCAAGTGATCCAAGGGGCATTCCCTGCAGGACTGAGAAAGAGAGTTGACCACCATCTTTCAGATTTCCAATGGCTTTTTCCACATTCACCCAATTCGTATTCTGGGTTAAGACGGCACCCACCATCACTTCCAGAGGCGTTTCGCCAGGCCACCAATTTTGAGGGCCAAAATGAGCGTAAAGCGTGTCGTATACTCGTAGAAAAGGATTACTTTTCTCTTGTTTCATTTGCACTTTCAGTCCCCCAGACAAATACCAAGTTCTCTCGCAGTAAGGACTTTATCATTATTCAAATCCACCATTTTTCTGGATTTCACGGCCTCTGCCAGGAGAACGGAACTCATATTGGGAGAACGCAGAGCAACCATATGACCAAAAACCCCCTCTTCAATAAGACGTACTGCCGCAGCACCAAACCGCATGGCAAGTAAACGATCAAAGGTAGTTGGCGAGCCACCCCGTTGCAAATGTCCAAGAACCAGAGACCTTGTATCTTTCCCTGTCCGTGTCCTTATTTCGGCCGCAACCCACTCTCCAATTCCGCCCAAAAGAACTTCACTGCGTCCAATTTCTCCATTTCCCTTACTGATGACCTCGCCACCAGCAGCGCATGCTCCTTCAGCAACCACCACAATGGCATAATTCTTTTCATGGAGTGCATTGTCCATTATTTTTTCACAGACCTTCTCCATATCAAAAGGGAGTTCGGGAATTAAAAGTGCGTCGGCCCCGCCTGAGATACCGGAATACAGTGCAATCCAGCCGGAATCTCTTCCCATAACTTCTACAACCATAACCCGGTCATGAGATTTGGCTGTTGAATGGAGCTTATCTAATGCTTCTGTGGCAGTAGCCACTGCCGTATCAAACCCAAAGGTTCTGTCTGTTGCTTCAAGATCATTGTCAATTGTTTTAGGAACACCGACCACGGGCATCCCTTTTTCTGCAAACCGACGCGCTATTTCAAGGCTTCCT
>JAOZQU010000378.1 GCA_029932055.1 Desulfocapsa sp. | reverse complement strand
CGACCAATGATAGCATGGGATCCCTCAACTTCATGATCCACTGCCTTGCCAATATCATGGAGCAATCCAGCACGCTTGGCCATTTTCACATCAATTCCGAGTTCCGCTGCCATAATGCCGCAAAGAAAAGCAACTTCTAATGAGTGCTGCAGCACATTTTGACCATAACTGGTTCTAAATTTTAATCGACCGAGAAGATTGATTAATTCTACATGAACCCCATGGGAACCAACATCGAACGTTGCCTGCTCACCAGCTTCTCTTATAACAATATCAAGATCTTTGCTCACCTTCTCCACAACCTCTTCGATGCGAGCTGGATGAATACGCCCATCATTGATAAGCTGAAGCAGAGCCAGGCGGGCAACTTCACGACGGACAGGATTAAAACCTGAAAGTATGACTGCCTCAGGGGTATCATCAATTATAATATCGATACCTGTTGCTGCCTCTATTGCCCGAATATTTCGTCCTTCCCGGCCAATAATGCGCCCTTTCATTTCATCATTCGGCAAGGGCACCATGGAGACGGTCTTGTCGGCAACATAGTCACCAGCATAACGGGATATGGCTAGGGCAAGAATATTCTTGCCCCTACGGTCAGCCTGCATTTTCATCTCATTTTCTATGCGGGCCAAACGTTTTGCAGCATCCATTCGAGCCTCACTTTCAAGAGACTCCATGAGCATTTTTTTGGCTTCCTCCTGGCTGATACCGGAAAGTTTCTCCAACTCATAACGCTGTTTACCGATGATGAGATCAATTTCTTTACTTTTTTCTACGAGCTTTATTTCCTTCTGTTTCAGATTGTTGGATTGTTTATCCTGGTCCCCCTGACGCTTATCGAGTGCAGCCCATTCTTTTTTCAGATGACCCTTCTTTTTTTCGAGTCGGTGTAATTCTTCTTTAAGGTCCCGTTTTTCCTTTCGGATCTCTTCCTGAGCAAGCTGTTTTTGTTTGTAAGCCTCTTCCTTGCTTTGAAGCAGGGACTCTTTCTTTATTTGTGCAGCCTGTGAAATGGCTGTTTCAATAATCTGTTTTCCCTGAGAATCTATATGGGCCTGATGGCTTTCGACAAGACGTTTCCGCAGAAAGACACCACCGGCAAGGCCTGTGATCAGCCCAACAGCCAGATATGCAATCATTTGAAAATCCACAAGTACTTCCCCCTAACAGCAAGGCCGAACGTGCTAGTGAAACAATAGTAAAGGATTACAACTATTCAACAGAAAGGGGAAGTGAAGCAAAAACGAGGGAAGTGTACTGACAGATCTTCGTAAAAAATTACGAAAATGTGTATCGGACAATTTCTACAACCAGACATTCAAAATAAATACAATATGTTGCAAACACATCCATACTGTCAGACTGTCAAGTTTTGATCTGCTATACGAAAGAACTTATATTCAAAATACACTTATTCATAAATACGTAATTTCTTCTCTATATGTAAAATCGGTTATGCCGGATGGGCCACCGATAGACAGTTAGTATAAACAGACTTTTTCCCTCTATTCGTCTTCCTTCCGGGAACTGTTAGTTCCACCTGCAGTCAATCCTGCCGGTTGTTTCCAGGGATATGTGTGAAGCTTACCCCGGAATATGCAAACAGAACAGTATTTACAAAACATACTGCTCTGAGAAAAAATAAATTTCCCCACCCTGCCGTGTCATCAGGAACATTAAACCTATAATATAGGTGGGCAGACTCATACTTCTTTCAGGTAATTCGCTAGCGATTTTCCTTACAGAGGCAGAGGAGTTACCCTTTTTAAGAGAGTTGGCTCAACAACACTGAAGATCACAAACAGGCCAGGGAAAATTCTTATACTCTTTAAATTGGCATATAGTATAGCAAAATTTTTGAAAAAAAAATAGCTTATCTTCCCAACACACTATTTTCTCATTCCAACTCCTGACCAATCTGTTGTCCAAGGCGGGCCAATCTTTCGTCTGTTTCCTGTTTATAGTCTTTAAATTTTCGCTTCAGTTGAACATACTTTGAAGCAATATTAAGACTGGCAAGTACTGCAATCTTACCGACAGGGAGACTTCCAGCGGCTGCAGGAGTGCTATTCTCCTCGACAAGATCAGTCACCATTTGAATAATCTCATCCACCTCTTCTTCGGGAGCGCCGGTATAAAAAGTAAATTCGTGCCCTATAAGCTCAAACCGAACGAGTCGTTCCAACCGATTCACCTTTTAACCCATTTATATCTAAGTTCAACGTAACCATTCAGGTGATAGCTGGTAATTTGCCTAACCACTATCCTGTAACTGTTTAGGAGCGCCCCAATCTGTACAGGCGCCCCGGAGGAAGTGCCCTTGGGGTGCGCCCCGGAGGAAGTGCCCTTGGGGT
>JAOZQU010000017.1 GCA_029932055.1 Desulfocapsa sp. | reverse complement strand
CATTTAGGCCTCCTCGAATAGCACTAGTATGCTTCGGAGTCCTAAATGAACGAGCAGAGTCTCGTTCTTCGCTTACCTGAGCACTCCTAAACAGCTACAGGACGGTGGTTTAGCTTATTATGGGGGGTACCACCTGAAGTTACCTGGTTACAACATCAAAAAATTGATTGCGGTAAGGGGTAAGCTCAAAAATTTATAAACAAACGCTTCGGTTAGGATGTTTCTCTTTTATGTGAACCAAGTTCATCTGTCAACATTTTAGATAAATAGGTCTTTTTCACGCCGGTGGGAATGATACTTATCCGTACATCTCTCAACCGTCTGGCTGCCTGCTCCGATTTGACCTTTCTACTGCATGTAACATCTAACAGTTACCGTCTTTTAAAACCTCTGCACGTTGTATTAACTACGGGTACAAGTACCCTTGGAGTCCATCAATCTTCCGAACATTATTTTTCAAAATAACGAGATAAGCGTAGACTTCGAGAGTTGGGGGAAAAGACTATTCTCGCACAATCTCCTGGAATAGAGCAGGGGGAAGATTTTTACACAGTTAAATTGTTGACGGCTATCAATAATGGTCGTAAGCTCTCATTCAATTCTGTCCAATAGTTTGGCTGGATTTCGTCTGTAAAAAATTTATATGCATTATTCTCCAAGGGAATGATTATGTTTGGGAAAAAAAATATACCTGCTGAGAGCATTTTGATTCTTGGTTTGGGCGGGATTGGATTGTACCTGGCTAAACGCCTGGTTCATGAAGGGTATGCATTGACAGTTATTGAGCCGGACAGTGAGCTCATCCGTCGGGCCGATGAAAGTCTTGACGCCCGCTTGATTACAGGTTCTGCCATGTCCATAGAGTGTTGGAAAGAGGCAGGTGCCGCTGAAATGGATTTTATGATTGCTGTTACAAATAACGATGCAGTGAACATGCTTTCTGCAATGATTGCCAATAGTTTTGGTATTGAACAAAAAATTGCCAGGGTTCGTTCCCTTGAGTACGGTCAGGAGGATTCTTTTCTAACAGCAGAAGATTTAAAGGTTGATTTTTTTATCCATCCGGAAGAGTTGGCTGCCCAGGAAATTGTCCGCCTCATTAAGCGAACAGCAGGTGATGAAATTATCGATATCGCTCTTGGTAAAATGCAGGCCATGGCTGCCCGAATAGATGATGACTCGCCATTTGCAGGCAGAACTCTGATCGAGATTGCCAGGGAGTATAATGATGTTGCTTTCCGGGTCGTTGCCATAGCTCGGGGGATTACTACGATTATACCCACCGGCAAGACTGAAGTCTTGCCACACGACCAAGTGTTAATCATGGCAGGAACTGAAGATTTGCCCCGATTGATGGAAGTAACAGGGATGAAAAAGAAACATCGTCTGCGGGTGATGATTGTAGGTGGTGGGTTGGTCGGGAGTCGCATTGCCGAGCTTCTCGGGAAAACCGTACGGGTTAAATTGCTGGAAAAAAATGAAAAACGGGCTGAGGAACTATCATCTATGTTGCCCGATACAGAGGTATTACTTGGTGATGGCGCAGATAAGGATGTCCTGAATGCGGCTGGTCTTACTGATATGGACACCTTTATTTCAGCAACCGGAGAGAATGAAACCAACATCATGACTTGTATGCTGGTTAAACATCTTGTTGAAACGCAAGGGGAAAATCAACAGCAGACTAAAACCATCTCTCTTGTCAATAAAGAGGAGTATGTGGTTCTGGCCTCTACCAGTGGTTCAGACATTGCTATCAATAAAAAGATCTTGGCAGGAAACGAAATTTTTACTTTTATCCGGCGAAGTGAGCTTTTATCAGTTTCTCACATGCACGGTTTTGATGCCGAAGTCGTTGACCTGATTGCTGCCCCGAAAGCTCCCATAACGAAAAAATCATTGGCTAAACTAGATAAGGTACTGGCAGACCATATCATAGTCGGCTCGGTTTTTCGGGATGGTGAATGGGAAACAGCAGTGGGCACAACCCACGTCCATGCAGGAGATAGAACCATCGTTATCTGTGATTCTCTTCACTTGAAAGATGTACGTGAATTATTTTTGGGGTAATGAAGAGCTATTTTTTCCAGAAAGATGGGAAAAAGATGACTAGAGCAGAAAACATTTCCAGACGACCAACCAGCATATTCCAGGAAAGAAACCATTTGCCAATGTCTGAAATAAAGGCAAAGTTCTCACTGGGTCCTATGGCTCCAAATCCGGGGCCGATATTCATAAGTGACGCGATAATCGAACTCATTGCTGTGGTGTAGTCCATGTTGTCCGTCAGTGTCATGACAAAACCGCCCACCAGTATCATAAACATATTGATAATAAAATAGCAGAGTGCAAGATTTATAATATCGTCATCAATTGTTCGCCCATTGAGTCTGATGGAAACAATGGCCATGGGTTGGAAGAAAGCTTTCCTGACGGACAAGTACATGTATTTACATATAATAACGTAATGAACAATTTTTATACCGCTGGTAGTTGAGCCGGCGCAGGCTCCAATAAAGCATACCACGTAAAGCAGCATCTGGGCTGATTGAGGCCATAGCTCATAGTCAGCGGTACCGAAACCTGTGGTTGTAAGCAGGGAGACAACCTGGAATGTTCCATACCTGAAGGCATCAATGAGGTTGCCGTATATCCCTTTTGACCAGAGAATGAGTGTCATCGCACCACAGAAAAAGATGAGAAATCCGATATACCAGCGGAGTTCGGTATTTATTTTCAGGGCTTTGATGTCTCCTTTTAACACCTGGTAAATCAGAACAAAGCTCAACCCGCCAAGAAACATAAAGATGGTGATAACCCAATCAAAATAAGCGCTGTTATAGTGGCCGATACTGGCATTCTTTGTGGAATAGCCCGAAGTTGAAACAGTTCCGAAAGCAGTACAGAGGGAATCAAAAAGGGGCATTCCACCGAGAACGAGCAGGATGATCTGGATGAGGTTGAGAGCAATGTATATCCACCAGAGCCTGACCATGGTGTCGCGGTTGCGGGGTTTGAATTTTTCTTTGGTAATAACCTGGCCCGGGCTGGATTCAGCTCGAAAAAGACGTAATCCTCCCATGCCATGGGGGAGAAAGATAATCGCAAGGGTCAGGAATCCCATCCCGCCAAGGAGGTGGGTCTGGCTCCGCCAAAACAACAAACCATGGGGAACAATTTCGATATTTGTGAGAATGGTGGCTCCGGTGGTTGTATATCCGGAGATCATTTCAAAAAAAGCATCGGTGAAAGAAGGAATTGAGCCGTGAAGAATAAAGGGGATGGCAGAAAAAGCTGAAACAATTATCCAGCCTGCAACGGCAATGAAAAAACCATCCTTGATGGTTAATTCATTATGTTTTTTAAATAATAAAAAAACAGGGAGCCCGACTCCAAGGGTGATGGCGGCAGCATCGAGGAGCGGGTAAAGATCGCTTTCCTGATAAAAAATGGAACAGGCTATGGGCAGAGACATGGAACTTCCGGTAACCAGAAGTAACACTCCCATGACATGAGCGATAGAGGAAAAATGCATATCGGGGTTTTACTCGTTTTTTTTCCACCAGATCAGTGCCCAGCGAAGTGGCTGTGATCGGCTGACAATGAGACTATTGTTTTTGCCTGGGCGGCTGTTAGCAAGGAGGTATTCATGGAGTTTTTCTTTTTCTTCTGCGGTCATATCTTTAAACATCCAGCAATAGGAATCCATGGCTGCAGTCATATCAGCAAAGGTGGTTTCCCGTTCAAGGCTGAGGATGTTGACAGAGGGGTGAATGTTCATGGAATAGAGTGTGTTTATTGTGTAAATATAGTCGGGACCTGATCGAAAAGGCCGGTTCACGGCGCTAAAGGCTCCATGGTCAAAAGGGGTGGGGCTGATTCTGTCGACGACAAAGACATATTTGTCGGCATATTCGTTGAGTTTGGCAAGGGCAGCTTGAAGGTTGTCTACGCTTAAAGAGCGAGAGGCAATGCAGATGTCGTGCCTGCTGATGTTAAGTTCTTTCCAGTCATCTTCCCAGGATCCAAGGACAGTTGTTATATTACTGCTGTCCTGTTCTTTTGCACGATCATTTAATAGAGCAAGCATGCCGTTGGAATAATCAATGGCAGTGACTGCTTTAACCTGGCGGGCAAGTGGCAGGGAAAGGGTTCCAGGGCCGGAACCGGCATCGAGCACAGTGGTTTCTTTATTGAAGGGAATATATTGGAGAACAAGCTCTACAAAAGGTGAAGCACTGTTTCTTTTGGCAAAGGATGAGGCTTTTTTGTCCCAGTCCATCGGCCCTTTTGCGGTCCATGACTTTTTTTTTCTGGCATTTTGCCAGAGTGTATGCCAGTCAATCTCATCGTATGTTATTTCAGGATGCATTGTTTTTCCTTTTCACTCCTCTGCACTCCAAGATCATTTGCTGCGTGCGGCTTTTGTGTCTTGCTCCCCTGCTCAAAAGAGGTAACTATTCAGTTGAAAGTTGGTGGTTTTCCTAACCGCTGTCCTGTAACTGTTTAGGAGCGTCCCATATCCGTGCAGGCAACTGGAGAACTATAGTAGTTCCTATGTGAGCCAGTCTGACCGTGCAGAGATGGGGTGCTCCTGAATAGTTACCAAAAGAGTAGCATACTGAAATTGCTTGTGCAAGGCATTGCGAAAATGTTTGACACGGAATGATCAATATGGTTAATATTGATATTTTGTTGATTTTACGCTCTGCGAATAGTTGAGATTCAGTGGACAGGTTGTGCAGGGCAAAAATATCCGGGAATAACAGCGAATCTCTGTGACTAAAATATATACCCGGTTTTTGTAGTGATTATCCCGCAAAAAATGCGGACAAGGAGTTAGTAATGAGTAAACGTACTTTTCAGCCAAGCAACATCAAACGTAAACGTACCCATGGATTCCGTGCCAGAATGTCTACTCGTGCCGGTCGTGCAATCCTGAATGCCCGCCGTGCAAAAGGACGCAAGCGTCTCTCCGCTTAAGTAGCGTTGCCTCAGTGTAAACTCCCGAAAACTGCCCTGCTTCGTAAGGGACGGGAGTTTGACAAAGTATACAGGCATGGGACGCGTTGGCGTGGCAAAGGTTTTTCCCTGATTTTTTGTCCCAACGAACTGGGATATAATAGAATTGGAATCAGTGTCCATCGAAAGCTTAAAGGGGCTGTCAAACGAAATAGAATAAAACGGATTATCCGTGAATCGTTTCGTTTGCAGCGCTCTCTTTATCCAGATGGTGCCGACATTGTTTTTGCCGTACGTCCTGGTTTTCCTTTAAAATCTCCTGCTGATATATCCTCCTCTGTGGCAAAGCTTAAAGATAGCCTTGAAACTTGAACCCCGGTTTTTCTACCGGAATGGATACCTGCTGTGCGACAGGATCAATCGAATTTTTCTTTTTTTTCTTCTTTTAGGGCGAAGATCCGTCTGTTTATAAAGAAGATCTGCCTGGGTATGATCCGGGGCTATCGATATATCATTTCTCCGCTTCTTCCCAAGAGCTGTCGTTTCACCCCTACTTGTTCCAGATATGCCATTCAGGCTATTGAAGAACATGGCACATTGCAGGGACTTTTGCTCTCTTTAGGTCGAATTATGCGCTGCCATCCCTTTTGTCAGGGAGGCTATGATCCTGTTCCTCCGGTTGCAGGGAGTAAGGGGATGTGTGGAGGCGATTGTGATGGGTCGCAGAACAGCAATAATAAAAGGTGTAGTACTCAAACGCTGAAATCCTGGCGTTAATTATTTAGAACATGGCAAAATCATGGATATTTATAGAACTTTTTTAGCAATTATTATCTCCTTTGTGATTCTCATCGGGTATCAGTATTTTTTTGTGGGCTTTGGCCCCACAGAGGTTCCGGTAGAGAATACAACTGCTCAGACAGAGCAATTGGTGACTGATACAGTCGCAGCAAAGAAGACAGAAATAGCAGCCGTAACTGCCCAGCCTTCTCAGTCCGTTGCTGCCCAAACCATGGAACGCCCTGACAGAGATGCCAGAATAGTGACTGTGGAAACTGATCTCTACACAGCATCTCTTAGTGAAAATGGTGGTGTCATAGAGAGTTTTATTCTTAAGGATTACAAAGAGACTGCAGCTGATAATTCACCAGGTATGCAAATGGTGAAGGTGGACGGGCGGCAGGGTTTTCCTTTGGGTTTTTCCTGGGGTAGTGTTGCTCCTGCAGCCACTTTTTATGAGGCTGGCGCAAGCGAAGTCACTTTTCAGGGAAATCATGGCAATCTGCAAATGATTGGTCGTGGAAACGGTCTTGAAATTGAAAGAAACTATAGTTTTGCAAAAGACAGCTACTTGATGGAAATGAGCGTGAAGGTGAAAAACGTTTCCTCCGGTGTACTCCAGGGTGCGGCTGCCCTGCATCAGTCTAACAGACCATTTCGGGAACCCACAGCAGGTGATCGGTTTCTCTTTACCGGACCTGCATATTATATGAACGAATCTCTCGTGGAGGTAGATTCTGATGATTACGAAGCGGGTCCTGCTACCATCAATGGACAAATGGACTGGGTCGGCTATGAGGGAACCTATTTTATCTGTGCTATTCTTCCACAGGCTGTAAGTGCGCGTTCCCTGACCATGGAATCATTTGGTGAAGATGTTGTCAGGATGAGTATGAACAGTGATCTTGATACATTGCAGCCCGGTGAGGAGAAGATATATACCTATAAACTTTTTTTCGGTCCCAAAAAACTCGATGTTTTGAAATCTGTTGGTTCAAATATGGGCAAGGCCGTAAATTTTGGCTGGTTTGATGTGATTGCTCAGCCCACTCTTTATCTGCTCAATTTCTTTTACGGAATTTTTAAAAATTATGGTATTGCCATCATTCTTGTGACCGTCATTTTTAAGGCTATTTTCTGGCCGATTACCCAGAAGGGTTTGAAGTCCATGAAAAATATGCAGAAATTGCAGCCTAAGATGGCAAAGCTTAAAGAAAAGTATAAGGATGACCCCACAAGGATGAATCAGGAAGTAATGAACCTGTACAAAACCTATAAGGTAAATCCTTTGGGCGGCTGTCTGCCCATGGTTCTGCAGATTCCGGTATTCTTTGCCCTGTATAAGGTTCTACTCATGTGTATCGAACTCCGTCATGCGCCTTTCATGCTATGGATTTCGGATCTTTCAGCCCCAGACCGTCTTCCCATTGGAGTTGATATTCCTTATATTGGAGGAATCCCGGTGTTGACACTATTGATGGGTGGTTCCATGTTTCTGCAGCAAAAAATGACACCGACCACAGCAGATCCTACACAGGCCAAGATTATGATGTTCCTGCCTGTTCTGTTTACGTTCATGTTTGTCAATTTTGCCTCCGGTCTGGTTCTTTACTGGTTTGTGAATAACCTGCTTGCAATTTTTCAGCAGCAGATGATTAATCGCCAGAAGAAAGCCTAATTCAACTTTTAGTCAGACTGGAAAGAACCTGTGTAAATATAGCAGGTTCTTTTCGATACTTGATGATTCCCGCAAGGATGGAATAATAAATGTCTTCAGGAAAAAGAGATTTTTACGGTAAAGAAGTAATGGATGCCATTAAGAAGGCCTGTGATACTCTTCAGGTTCCCCAGGAAGACTTGACCATTGAGGTTGTTGAAACCGGTTCCATGGGGATTTTCGGTCTCATTCGCAAGAAAGCTCATATAAGAGCCGTGGTGGCGAGTTTAGATATTGATGATATAGCTAATGAACCTGAAAAAATAGTAGAGCCCTCTCCCGAATCTTCTGACATCGAGGGGAAATTCGAAGAGATAGAGAAAGAACAAACTCCTGCACCTGTCGACACAAGCAGAGAAAAATCGGAAGTTAAGGAAGAAAAAAAGAAACAGAGTGTGCCTGCAAAAGCTTCTGTCGAGATTAAGGCTGAGAGTGTTGAGGTTGTGCGTCAGCAACTGGAAGAACTTTTGCAACACATGAGATTTCCTTCCGAGGTGACTGCCGATCTTGATGGCGGAACAGTTCGTTGTAAGATTGGTGAGGAGCACGAAGAAGCTCTCACCGGACAGGAAGGGAAGATTATTGATTCTCTCCAGTATGTTTTGAGAAAACTGGTGGCCAGAAAGGTGGAGGAGAAAGTACGTCTCTCCATTGATATTGGTCAATTTCGTGAAAAACGTAAAGTTGAACTTGTGGAACGGGCAAAAGAGCTTGCCGCGCTGGTCAAGAAAGATGGAAAAACACAGGCCATTCCACCACTGAATCCATCGGAGAGACGTGTTGTTCATGTTGCTCTTCAGGATGATAAGGATATTCGCTCTCGTAGTGTTGGCGATGGGCTCTTTAAGAAAATACTTATTTATAAACCCGGCAAAGGAAAAAAACCGGGTGGTAGTAAGCGTGGTGGAAGAGGGCGGCGTGGAAAACCCAGTAAGAAGTCACAGGAGAATAGTGATTCGTAACATTCCAGGTGTGTAGAAAAGTTTTCAGTTAGCAGGGAAATTTTTACGAGGTCTGAAGTATGGATAGTAGTGACACCATTGCCGCCATTTCAACTCCGCCGGGAGCTGGAGGGATCGGTATTATTCGCATGAGCGGCCCGCAGTCTCTTGCACATCTGCAGACTGTGTTTCAGCCACTTGATAAGAGTTGCTCCTTTGACAGTCATCACTTCTACTATGGACGTGTCGTCCATCCTCGGAATAATAAAATCCTTGATGAAGTGCTGGCTGTGTTTATGGCAGCCCCAAAGACGTATACCCGTGAAGATGTTGTGGAGATCCACTGTCACGGTAATTTTCTTGTATTGCAGTCCGTTCTGGAACTGCTTATTTCCCTTGATGTACGCCTGGCAGATCCCGGTGAGTTTACCAAACTGGCCTATTTAAATGGCAGGATAGATCTCACCAGGGCGGAAGCCGTCATAGATATTCTGTCCGCCAGAACCCGTAAGGGGATGGATATGGCTCTTGATCAGCTTGGTGGCAGTCTCTATACGCAGGTTGACACCATTCGGAAATCTCTTGTTCAGATGCGGGCCGTGGTTGAGGTTGCCATTGATTTTCCCGATGAAGATATTGAAATTATTGACTACTCATCTTTTGTGGGGCAGGTGCATGATGATATCCTTTCAGCCCTTGATAAATTATTGCGACAGGCGGAAGAGGGGAAAATTTTCCGTGATGGTATAACTGTTGTCATTGTGGGACTGCCAAATGTTGGTAAATCCAGCTTGCTCAATACGCTCCTGCAGGAAGAACGCGCCCTGGTAACAGCCATTCCAGGCACCACCCGTGATACCATTGAGGAGTACCTCGATATTAAAGGGGTACCGGTGCGTATTGTTGATACAGCAGGTATTCGCAAAGGCGCTGATGAAGTGGAAGAGATGGGAATAGAACGTGCGAGAAAGCAGATAGATCAGGCAGATCTTGTTCTTTTTATGTTGGATGCAGTAAGGGGCGCCCAGGAGGAAGATCGAGAGCTCTTTGCCACTGTGAGCCATAAGCCACTGCTTTTGATTGCTAATAAGAGTGACCTGAATAAGCAGAAGCCGCAAGTAGAGGATTTTGCCTTACAAAAAGATGATACTCCTCTTATCCGGATTTCTGCAAAACAGCAGCAAGGTATCGAAGAACTGAAAAATGCTATTTTTAGTAGAGTCGTAGGGGATAAGGATCAGTGGCAGGAGGATGGCTGCGCTCCTAATGTCAGGCATAAGGCCGCCCTTACACGGGCTAGAGATGCTGCGATCAGGCTCGGACAGGGGCTGGAAACAAAAATCACCAGTGATCTGCTGGCAATAGATCTTCAGGATTGCCTGGAAGAGCTAGATGCTATTGTGGGCATCACCACCACCGAAGACGTTTTGGATGTAATCTTTGAGCAGTTTTGTCTGGGAAAGTAAGGGCTTATTCAAAAATAAGTTCGTAATTATGAGGTGTAAGATGAATGTTTAGAGAAACGATCTGTGATTATTTAACCGCAGGCGTAGCAGAGCTACGTTGAGGATTAAAAAATCGCATAGCGTTTTTCTAAATGTTTATATTGCGCCTCAGAATATGAACTTATTTTTGAATGAGCCCTAAGATTGTATTTTATTCCATCAGGTTAAGCACTTCCTGCACCAGCTTGTCAGCCCCTTCACCTATTTGGTCCACCCGTGAATCAAGCATATAGCAGGGAGTGGTCACCACTTTATGTTCTTTGTCCACTGCTATTTCTCCCTGCATGGTAGTAGTATGTCGTGCGTTCATGGCCTCGATACTGGCAATGGTGGAAGGATCCTGGCCAATTGTCACCAGTACCTGATTCAGGAGTTTTGCAAGAATGACCGGGGCAATACAGAGCGCACCAATGGGTTTCTTTTGTGCGGCCATGCTGAGGATCGCTTTTTGAACATCTTCATTCACCTTGCAATCAGATCCGTCAAAAGCATAGGTGGAAAGATTTTTGGCAGCTCCAAATCCTCCGGGAATTATCAGCGCATCATGGGATGCAGCTTGAAAATCTGCAAGATCCAGTATATTTCCCCTTGCAATACGGGCTGATTCAATGAGTACGTTTCGCTGCTCGTCCATCTCTTTGCCATTGATATGGTTCAGAACATGATGCTGGGCAATGTTCGGCGCATAGCATTGATAGTCTGCACCGTTTTTATGAATGGCCCAGAGGGTGAGTGTTGCTTCATGGATTTCAGCACCATCCTGATGTCCACAACCTGAGAGGATCACTGCAATTGATTTTTTGCTCATGGCTGGGTTCCCTGGGAGGCTGTCCGAGAATAGGCATTTTGTTCAAAATCGAAGAATTTTCCAAAAATAAGCACAGCCATATGTTTGATATTGCGAGCATTATTTTTTGACAATTCTGAAGAGTTTGGGAAAAAGGGCATTCTCGGACAGCCTCCTATGTGTTGAGGTGAAAGATAGCGGGTAGGTTTCTGTACTGTTGGTCATAATCAAGGCCATAGCCGATAAGAAACCCTTGAGAAATTGCAAAGCCGGGATAATCGATTTTTATTTTGTGCTCCCGTCGTTCTGCTTTGTCGATGAGTGAACAGACTTTTACCGATGCCGCACCCTGGTCACTGAAATGGGAGGCCAGCCACTGCATGGTGAGTCCTGTGTCGATGATGTCTTCCACTAAAAGGACATGGCAGCCCTCAATTATTTGACTGGGACTGGAAACAAGAGTGATCTTTCCGGAAGATGACGCGCTGCCTCCATAAGATGAAACTTGAATAAAATCTGTGGCAAGTGGAACAGAGATTTCTCTGACCAGATCAGCCATGAATATAAAGGCTCCTTTAAGAACACCGATAACCACGAGTTCTTTATCCTGGTAGTCTCTACTGATTTCCTGTCCGAGTTCCTGAACACGGTTGCGTATTGTCTGGCTGTCCAGTACGATTTCTTTGTTTGTCGATTGCATAACTGTA
Source organism: Desulfocapsa sp. (assembly GCA_029932055.1). Classification (GTDB taxonomy): domain Bacteria; phylum Desulfobacterota; class Desulfobulbia; order Desulfobulbales; family Desulfocapsaceae; genus Desulfocapsa. Next base: position 16,175 of record JAOZQU010000017.1, on the reverse strand, counting down.
AAAAATGTTAGAATAATTCGAAGGGTTCAACGATTTAACCCTGGTTATTGTGTAACTTTGGGGCAAAGTCAAGGGAAAAAAAGGAAACCGGGCCTCTATTGGTCATGGGCAGTATCCGGGCTGTCTACCGGGAATATTTTGTTTAACGGTTTATCAATCGGCCAAATTATCAGAAACTACAATAGAGTAATGGTTTACCCGTGCTTTGTATCTGTTTGTTTTATCCTTGACGCTATAGCCTCACTATGCGGCAAGGGTAAAACGAACAGGGATGAAGTGGTGGTGAATCATTACCATTTTGTTGACAAAATACTTCCCCTAAAGTAGATTATAAATTTCATTTATGGAATATATCAATAAACGTGGTGATTATTAAAACAGTCAGCACTGGAACCTTTAGACGAGTAAAGAGTTAATTCATGGGAAAGTCATCTGCTTCACTTAATCCAGCATTTAACGGAGAAGTTACCTCACTTCCAGGTGGGGAGCATCTCAACAGCTGCTTTGCCTGCGGTGCCTGCAGTGGAATATGTCCTGTGTCCCAGGCTATTCCAGAGTTTGATCCAAGAAAAATTATTCACATGATCCGTATGGGCATGAAAGAGCGTCTTCTTACGTCAGATATGCTCTGGTATTGCTCAGGCTGCCGTTCCTGTGTTTTTGTCTGTCCTCAGGATGTCAGTTTTGCTGATATCATGGGTGCTGTCAGTAAATTGGCCTTAAAAGAAGGCTATGTAACTGAAGAGGAACTGATCGAAAAAGGAAAAGCTGCCAAGGTTGAACGTGATCTCTGTGTGGCCTGTCTTACCTGTGTTCGCACCTGTCCCTGGGAAATTCCTCAGATTGATAAGCTGGGCGTTGCTACCATTAATGTGGAAGAGTGTCGTGCCTGTGGTATCTGTGTGGAAGAGTGTCCCGCCAATGCTATTATCTTGAATGAATCCCAGGATGAACGGCTCATCGCTGCCTGTGGCATCTGATAAAAAAACAAAACATTTTCAGGCCATTTACGCCTGTAAATACTGATAAGAGGATAGAGATGAGTTTTGATCCTGCTATAACCCTGTTCAGCTGTCATTATACATCCCAGCAGAGTTGCGCTGAAGAGGGCAAGGAACTTGAGCAGTTGGGTTTTCCAGCCAGCATCAATCTGGTCAGGGTTCCCTGTACCGGAAAGGTGCAGGTTACGACCCTGCTGAAAGCCTTTGAAGATGGAGCTGATGGCGTGTACGTGGTTGGTTGTCCTGAAGATGGCTGTCATAACGTCAAAGGGAGTGTGCGGGCTGCAAAACGAGTGGCTGCTGTACGTGATGCCCTTGAAGAGCTTGGTGTGGAGGGCGGACGTGTGCAGATGTATCATCTTCCTCGCGGCCTGCATCCTGAGTTTGTTGAAAAGGGTAAAGAGATGGATAGTCGAATTCGTGAGATGGGGCCAAGTCCTTTCCAAAATTAGAAGTAACTGTTCAGGAGCACCCCATCTCTGCACGGTCAGGCTGGCTCACATAGGAACTACTATAGCTCTCCAGCCTGCTCGCACAGATATAGGGCGCTCCTAAAAAGTTACAGGACAGCGGTTAGGGAAATTACCAGCTATCACCTGAGTAGTTACAATTAGAAAGTGTCGGATAGAAACCGGGAAGCGATATCCACGGTAGATATAAATGGAGTAGATAAATGATTGTTGCAGAACGAAAACCCATGTCGGAAATCATAGAGATGGTTCAGGACTGTAAAAAGGTACTGGTACTGGCCTGTCGCGGATGTGTCACAGTCTGTTCGGCCGGGGGTGAACGAGAGGCGGAGATCCTTGCTTCTCTTATTCGCCTGGGCATGAAGAAAGCCGGCAAGTCCATTGAAACTACCATCGGAAGTCTGGTACGCCAATGCGATCGCGAATATATTGATGAAATTGATCAATGGAAGGGTGAGTACGATGCGGTTGTTTCCACGGCCTGTGGAGTGGGAGTGAATTTTATTTCCAACCTTCGCAAAGATACCATGGTTTATCCTGCATTGAACACGACTTTTTTCGGCGGTTCAGCTAAACAGGGTGAGTGGACTGAACAGTGTGCCGGTTGCGGGGACTGTGTCCTGCATCTTACCGGTGGACTCTGTCCGGTTGCCCGTTGTGCCAAGAGTTTGATGAACGGCCCATGTGGCGGTTCTGTTGATGGTAAGTGTGAGATCCATAGTGATGTGGAGTGTGTCTGGCAGTCTATTCATGATCGCCTTGCATCCTTTGACAGATCTGCTCAGATGGAAGTTATTGCGCCAATTCGTGATTGGTCAACTGCCGGACACGGCGGCCCACGCAAAATTGTACGTGATGACTTGACTGTTTAGTCAGTAGAGCTCAAAGCCTGTTGATACCCTGATATTCTCAGGGCTGCGAAAATCGCTTTTGTGTCTGTGGCACGGAAGCGATTTTTTTTGTTTTAATGAAAGTGGTTTCCATGAAAAGCGATACTGAACAGTCGATCAATCTTAACAAAGCCCAGAGTTTAATCCTTGGGGAATGCATGCCGTTGCCTCAAGAACAGATTGCTCTGGCTGAAAGTTTGAATCGTTTTCCTGCTGCTTCACTTCTTGCTCTGGAACCTCTGCCTGGATATAACCAATCTCTCCGTGATGGCTATGCCATTGGCAAACCTGAATTAGGAGACAGAAGAGAGTTGGGGAATCGTTTTCAGGTAATAGACGAAGTAGCAGCAGGTGATACAAGAAAGCTTGCGCTGCGTCAGGGAGAGGCCATTCGGATCATGACTGGAGGCTTGGTGCCTGCTCAATGTATGGCAGTGATTCCTCAGGAGTTTTGTGAGGTGGCAGATGACAGGCTGGAAGTCCCCACCCGTTTTTTCGGGAAGAAGAAACTTTTTATTCATACAAAGGGGAGTGAGCTTGCCAAGGGAAGAGTGATTGCAGCAAAAGGTGCTGCAATCAGACCGGAACAGCAGATTCTCCTGGCTGGAGTAGGGTATGCCACGGTTTCGGTTGTCAGGAAACCACGGGTCAGTTTTTTTTGTACCGGTAGCGAATTAGTCACAGGTTCGGAAGTAAAGCCTGCCGGTAAGAAATATTCAGCCAATAATCATCTGTTACACGGGTTGATCAATTTTGTCGGCGCAGAGTTGCTGCAACAGAAAACAGTGAAGGATAATCCAGAGGCTGTTGCTGATATCCTTGCTGAAATGAGTCAGTCAAAATGTGACATCATTGTCAGTACCGGAGGGATGGGGCCGGGAAAGTTTGATCTTATTGAGGATGCTTTTGCCCGCGTGGGGGGCAGGGTTGTTTATCGATCACTTCTCCTGCGACCAGGAAAATCAACGCTTTTTGGAATGCTTGGCAACACCTTGTTTTTTGGCCTGCCGGGGCCACCTCCTGCTGTCTATCTTTTATTTAATGAGTTGATTCGGCCAGCGATATTAGCACTTCAGGGAGCAAAGCGTTGCAGGCCTCAGGAACTAAGGGCTCATTTAACGGAAGATCTGCATTTGCCTAGACGGGGGCTGCCTCGTTTGAAAAGTGGTTTGGTGCAAGTTGTGGATGGGATGTGCCAGGTACGTCCGGTAAACAGGGTTGAACCTTCAAATTGTCACATTTACTGTTCCGCAGCAAGGCGCCTGTTGCGCAAGGGTGAGAAGGTAACGATTCACCTGCTGGAACCCTCAAGTTTCGGTTGACACTTCTCACAGAAAAAACTTGCTCGTCCTCCAATTGTTTTTTTTGAGATCACCAGGCCACAACATGAACAGGCCTCTCCTGCCTTACCATAAATGCGAAAATTCATCTGAAAGTATCCGCCTTCTCCAGAGGCATTCACAAAGTCATTGATTGTTGAACCGCCACATTTGATGGCATGTTTAAGCGTCTTACGCATGATGGTCAGCAATCGTTTCCATTCTTTTGATGATAGAGAAGATGCTGGACGTTCCGGATGAATTCGTGAGTGGAAAAGTGTTTCATTGGCGTAGATGTTGCCGATACCTGCCACCACATGACTGTCCATTATGAAGCTTTTTATTGCTTGTTTTCGGTGTGCTGCCCGTTGCATCAGGTATGCAACCGAGCATGCCCTGGAAAAAGGTTCTGGCCCGATTGCAGAGAAAAACTTTTTTTCTTCCTTTGCTGCATTATTGGCGGTAAACAACCGAACCGCTCCAAATCTTCTTGTGTCGTTAAATCTCAATTCTGTATTATTGTCGAGCAGCCAGCAGACATGGTCATGTTTTTTTGTGGCTGACTCTGCATCAAAGATACCCATGTTTCCGGTCATTCCCAGATGGATGACGAGCGTGGCCCCATTATCTGTTTTAAGTACCAGATATTTTGCCCTTCGAGTGAGGTTTACAATTTGTTTCTCATTGAGTTCGCGTTGTAATTCTTCACAATCTACAGGTGTTCGCAGCTGTTTCCCGGAACAACGAACATCAATAATTGTTCGGTGCATGAGATGGGGCAACAGGCCTTGACAAATCACTTCTACTTCAGGTAGTTCAGGCATTTTTTTATTTAACAGTGGAATGTGGAGGCTTATCCGGCTGACAGCAGAGGGCAAGGGCATAACTGGTGTTTAGGATTCCTGCTGCAACCGGAAAGAGGCTATTCTGTTCATTGGATCTGGTAAAATATAAAAGAGTGTTAGACGGCCCTTGTGGATCGAGTTTTTGTAGTGTGAGTTCGTGAAAACCAGGGATTCCTGTTGGGCTGAGCATCTTCTTGGCCGCCTCCTTGCCTGACCAGAGCAGGGTAAGTTGTGATAAAGAGGAGAGGTGCGGCAGTGATTTTTGCAGTAGATATTCTTCCTCTTTTGTGCAAAATCTCTCTTTTACCCGGTGAAGATTCTCAGCTGAATACTGGATGTCGATTCCACAATGAGTCCGGCTGATCATCGCTGTTGCAAAGTCGCGGGAGTGACTGATGGAGAGTTCTGGAAAAGAAAATTCTGGAAAAGAAAATTCCAGCAAAGAAAAAGCTGCAGCTTCCAAACCGGTGAAGTATGGCCGCCCTGATTCTGTTGATGCGACCCTGCATTGGTGATGTTCAGGAAGCAATGCTTGCTTAGTCTGTTGGCGAAGGAAAACGCGAAGAGCCTGCTTGGAACAGACTCTGCCGCCCAGCCATTCTTTGTGTCGTTTTTTGTGAAGATACCCTGCAAGCTGAGTAATCTCTTTTTTATGCAGCCAATATTCCAGTGTATCTTTTGTTTGTTCCTCAATATTCTTGAGGGGCATAATCACAGTTGCTGGAAAAGAATGGGGAAAAAGGGTACTGACCAGGTCTGACAGGCCCATGGGTATGGATTCAAAAATAATCACCTGTTTCCTGTTGGAAGTTGGCATGAATAAAAACCTTGCATTTTCAATTGTTTCTGCTAACTAAACCTATAGAATAATAAGAATGTCAGCTTGTATACAATGGAGGAACTAATGGATAATGCTTTGCACCTGACAGGATACGATTTTGTCATTATTGCACTGCTGCTTCTCTTTATATTGCGTGGTCTATGGATAGGCTTTTTACGGCAGATTACCACACTGGTGTCCCTGCTTGTAGGCTACGTTATTGCCGGACAGTATCATGACAAACTTTTCCCTTTTTTGCGAGGCCTAACAGATGATCCTCAGATAGTTTTCTGGGCGTCCTATGTGATTCTTTTCGGGATCACATATGTGATCACCATGCTTCTTGGAAAAGGGCTGGCCAGAGTGGTTGAACTGACCGTTGCAGGCTGGTTTGATAAAGTGCTTGGGGGCGTACTTGGTGCTGTTAAGGTTGTGATCCTGATTGTTCTTCTTAATATGGTTCTCTCAGGTGTGTTGGCCCCGGAAAACAGTATGCTTCGGAGCTGTCAGCTTTGTCCCTATGTGAATCAGGCAACAGAGTTTTGTCGTAGTCTGATCAAAGATGATGCCATGCGAAAATCGTTGTCACAGAAAAAGCCTGCCATATCCAAGAAAACAGAGAAACAGGCGAAACCTGCAGCAGATGGCGTTCGACCCTTTGTACCCACTGAATTTCCCCCAAAGTAGTTAGCATGACGGCCTATTTTTTACGGTAGAATGCTGCTAGTTTTTCCGGCGTTATCCCCAGATAGTATCCCAGAATAACGAGCTGATTGATCAAGGTTGTTCGCATGGGACCCAGCCGTTGCCAGCGCCTTGCAGATGTGGTGACTGTTTGCGGAAGAGTCTTTATCTTTCCCATTTTTTTTGCTTGTTTGACAAAGGTGAAGTCTTCCATGATCGGTAATTTCGGGAAGCCCCCAAGTTCCGTGAAATCATTTTTTCGTAGAAAGAAAGTCTGATCTCCATATGGAAGTTGCAAAAACCGGGAGCGGATGTTGGCGCACTTTGCGATAAAGTTGAGTGGCGTCCCCCCACCATGTACCTTTAGACTGAATGCTCCAAGTATTGTGTTTGGATTTGCCAGGCATTTCGTCACAGCATATTGAAAGCCGGAGGGAAGCAGGGTGTCGGCATGAAGAAAGAGCAGTAAAGGAGAAGAGGCGATTGCCGCACCAGTGTTGAGCTGTGCTCCACGTCCACCTGAACAGATTGTTTCTATTACCAGGAAACCAAGATTTTTTGCGATCTTGACCGTGTCATCCGTACTGCCCCCATCGACCACAATAAGCTCCTCCACCATCATTGCCGCTGCTTGCAGGGTCGGAAGGTTCTTCGCTTCATTCAGGGTGGGAACAATGATGGAAATGTTTGAGGTCTTCCGGGGTGTCGATGTCATGGAGTGTACTGAGTCGGTGATGGCGTAACCCAAGCTTTTGGGTCTGCGCCAGGGTTTTGGAGAGCACTTTGTCTGTTCCCCAGGGGATTTGTGCGAAAATTTGTTTGCAGGCAGCGGGCTGAATGTTTCGGGCAACGCCAATGAGATAGTAGCCACCGTCATGGGCAGGGCCCAATACAATATCATTTTGTTTCAGTGCTTCAAAGCCTTCATTCAGTATGGCGCTGTTTATACCGGGGCAGTCAGAGCCGATAAGAATAGAGTTTTTTTTGTTGCTTATGCCATGTATCAGTGCGTCAGCCATACGCTGTCCCAGATCTTCTCCCTGCTGTCGATTATAGATGTAACTGCTGCCTAGCCAATCCTGCATTTGTTGAAGGGAGTCGGCATCATAGTAAATGGTCAATTCTGTGGTGTTTCGGGGTGAGATGAACGTGTCCAGTTCATGTAGTATATGGGATACAAGTTGCCGGTGAATACGAACGGCCCCTTCTGCTCCTAATACCGGAATCAGTCTGGTTTTACATTTGCCGGCTACAGGATAGCGTGTAAAAAGAATGACAAGTTTCTGGAAAGATGGCATAAAGATATTTGATCCCCCATGAAACGTAATAAAAGAAAAAAGAAGCCGGAAGCGTATTCCAGAAGAGTATATCGTAAACTGATAACTCGGGCAGGTTTGGTTTCCACACAAGTCACCATAGAAGAAACCGATCTGCATATTCTGGCTGAGCGTGACGTCACAGAGGAGGCAACTGCTCTTATACTGCAATATCGTACCCAGCTCAAAAATTACATTGTAAAGAATCCCCAGTTTTGTGCAAGCTTGAATCCATTACCCGTAGATAGTATTGCGCCACCTTTGATACGTGATATGCTGCGTGCAGGAGTTCAAGCTGGAGTCGGACCCATGGCAGCCGTGGCAGGAGCTGTTGCAGAGTATGTGGGTAAAGGGCTTGTCGGTTTGGTGGGCAGGGACGTTATGGTCGAAAATGGTGGTGATATTTTTCTGCAACGGACAGAGGATTGCAAAGTGGCCATTTTCGCTGGTGAATCACCGTTGAGTTATAAGGTTGGCGTGGTAATACCCTCTTTGCAGATGCCGGTGGGGATTTGTACATCATCGGGTACTGTTGGGCATTCCCTCAGCATGGGCACTGCAGATTCCGTGACTGTGCTTAGTGAGTCGACACCCCTTGCCGATGCTGTGGCGACTCGTCTGGGAAACGAAGTCGGTCGTGCCGGGGATGGGAGAGCAGGGGTACAGAATGCCCTTGATATCGCCGGAGAGATTACTGGCATTATCGGTGTTGTTGTGATCTGTGGAGAGCTTATGGGGGCATCTGGAGATGTGGAGTTGATAAAAATTGATCTGCAGAAGGAGGCAGGAAATGGAAGGAGATAAGAATGGTGTGGAACAGAGGCAAGCCACCCGCAGGCACCTGGTATTTTATCTGCGTATTTTTGACGGGATGAGCAGCCGGGTGATGGGACATTTGATGGATATCTCACCTAAGGGCCTCATGCTGTTGAGTGATGAACCTGTGCCTGTTAATGAAGAGTATCGTTTGCGTATGCGCCTGCCTACAGAGGTCGTAGACAGGGATGAAATTATATTTGGAGCGGTCAGTCGCTGGTGTCGGCAGGATGATAATCCTGATTTTTATGTAACCGGTTTTCAGATTCAGGACATGGATGATGACACTGAAAAAGCAGTTGGGCAGCTTATTGAAGAGTTCGGTTTCCTGGATTAAGACTGAGTAGCTTCTTCAATGAGTTCTTTTTTGTGCAGTTTGACAAATTGATCAATATCCTTCTGCCAGGAGTTAAAGACAGAGAGCCCTGCCTGCTTTAATCTTCTGTTGTCCAGGATGGAATTTGCCGGCCGATGGGCAGGGGTTGGATATTCTGATGTGACGCAAGGGCTGATATTGTAAGGGACTTGCATGGCGTCAAGGAAATAGCAGGCACCCTGGTACCATGTGGAGGCTCCTTCGGCTGTGGCATGGGCAATGCCCTGTAAGTCGGAAGAAAGAACAGCCTGAATCTGGCGGGCAAGGGTGGTTGTCCAGGTAAGGGAGCCATACTGGTCGTTCACCACTTTCAGCTCACGTGTGTGATCGGCGAGAGCCAGCCGGAGCATTGTTTTGAGGAAGTTTTTTCCCTGCCGGCCATAGAGCCAGGCAGTGCGCAAAATGAGATAATTACTTGAGTGAGCTGTTATTGCTTTTTCACCTGCAAGTTTACTTTTTCCGTATTCTGAAAGGGGAGCAACCGGATCGTCTTCGTTGTAGCTCTCTGTTGAGGGCTTGTTGCCGGCAAAAACATAGTCAGTGGAGATGTGTATTATTCTTCCATTTCTGGCTTCCATAGCTTTAGCCAGGTTTTCAGGTCCTTTTACATTGACTTGTCGTGCCTGTTCTTTTTCGGTTTCGCAGTTGTCTACAGCTGTGTATGCGGCGCAGTTGATCAGTACATCCGGCCGACTTTGGGAAAAGGCGGCATTCACACTTTCCCTGTCAGCAATGTCCAGTTCTCTGGAACCAAAGGAAAAGACGTTGTGTTTCATGCCAAGTAATGTGCTGACATCACTTCCCAGCTGACCATGACCTCCTGTAATGAGAATATTCACGAGAATGCCGATCCTGATTCATTTTCCATGACAATATCCATTAGATATTGGCCATATTGGTTTTTAAGCATGTCTTTTGCCAGCGATTTCATCTGTTGTGAGTCGATATAGCCCAGGTTGTATGCAATTTCTTCAACACAGGCAACTTTTAATCCCTGCCTGTCCTGTACGGCCTGGACATAACTCGAGGCCTGTTGCAGGGATTCATGGGTACCGGTGTCCAGCCAGCAAAAACCGCGACTGAGTGGCTGAACCCGGAGTTTTCCACGCCTTAGATATTCCATATTTATATCGGTGATTTCCAGCTCACCACGTGGCGATGGTTTGATGTTTTCGGCAATCGCAATAACGTCGTTGTCGTAGAAATAGAGACCGGGTACCGCAAACTTTGATTTTGGTTTGTCTGGTTTTTCTTCAATGGCAACGACTTTGTTGTCCTGGTCAAATTCAACCACACCATAGCGTTCCGGATCTTTCACCGGATAGCCGAAGATCAGACCACCCTCTGACAGTAAAGCACAATCCTGGAGAACATGGGAAAAACCGGCGCCAAAAAAGATGTTGTCACCCAGAATCAGTGCTACATTGTCGTCACCGATAAAGGACTTTCCTATGACAAAAGCCTGAGCAAGTCCTTCCGGAGCAGGTTGCTCAGCATAACTGATGGAAAGTCCAAGATGTGAACCATCAGTAAAGAGTCGTTGAAATTGTGGCAGGTCATGCGGGGTGGAGATGATCAATACATCCTTGATACCTGCCAGCATGAGAACAGACAGGGGATAGTATATCATTGGCTTGTCGTAGACCGGGATGAGTTGTTTGGAGAGAACTCTGGTCAGAGGATAGAGTCTGGTGCCGGACCCGCCGGCAAGGATAATTCCTTTCATAAGAGTCGTTTGTTGAAGATACTGTTTGTTTTTGATATGGTTAAGAATATTAGTTTTCATTAAAGTATAGTGAATTTTTCCTGAAAATCACACCAAAAAAGGAAACAGGAAATGAGTACAATAATTCCAGCCTGCTTTAAGGCTTATGATATTCGAGGCAGGATCCCGGATGAGTTGAATACCGAGCTTGCCAGAAATATAGGGCGTGCATTCACGGCAGTATTTCAGCCTCGTAAGGTGGCTGTGGGGCATGATATCCGGCTGACCAGTCCGGAATTAACAAAGGCTTTGATTGATGGGTTACTTGAATCTGGTGTGGATGTGTTGCATCTCGGATTATGCGGAACCGAAGAGATTTATCATGCCGCTTTCAGTCTTGAAGACCAGGGGGTAGATGGTGGTATTGTGGTCACTGCTAGTCATAACCCTGCTGACTATAATGGTATGAAGTTTGTCACCAGAGGCGCTCGTCCGGTAAGTGGAGAGTCCGGCCTGAAAAAAATGGCGGAATTGATTGTAAAGGGTGAGTTGCCGCAAGCAGCAGAAAAGCCGGGTAAAGAAAGCCGGGCGGAAAACAAAAAATCCTACATTCAACACCTTCTTGGCTATGTAAATATAAAAGAATTGGCATCTTTGAAGTTGGTAGTGAATAACGGAAATGGCTCTGCTGCACCTGTGGTTGATCTTCTGGAAAGGGAACTGCCCTTTAGCTTCATTAAAGCCTTCCATGAGCCGGATGGTAGTTTTCCCCATGGCGTTCCGAACCCTCTGCTCCCTGAGAAACGTGAAGAAACAGCAAAACTGGTACGCGAGCATGGTGCTGATATGGGGATTGCCTGGGATGGTGATTTTGATCGTTGTTTTTTCTGGGATGAGAAAGGGAATTTTATTGAGGGGTATTACATTGTTGGTCTTCTGGCACTTGAACTCCTTTCTCAGAATCCGGGAGGAAAAATCCTACATGATCCACGTCTTACCTGGAATACTGAGGAGCTGGTAACGGCTGCAGGTGGAATTCCGATTCTGGCTAAAACCGGACATGCCTTTATAAAAGAACGTATGCGGCAGGAAGATGCAATTTATGGCGGCGAGATGTCGGCGCACCATTATTTTAAAAATTTTGGTTATTGCGATTCCGGCATGATCCCCTGGTTGCTGGTTGCCTCTCTTCTGAGTCGAAAAAAAGTGTCACTTTCCTCACTTGTCGCTGAACGTATTGCTGCGTATCCGATCTCTGGTGAGATAAACAGTGTTGTTGACGATCCTGATGCGGTGATTGCAAAAATTGAGGAGCGGTTTGTGGCAGGTGAAAAGGATTATACAGATGGCCTTTCCGTGTCTTTTGCTGAGTTCCGTTTTAATGTACGGAAATCAAATACCGAACCACTATTGAGACTGAACGTGGAAAGTCGTGCTGATCCTGATTTGCTTAAAGAAAAAACCGAAGAATTACTGAAGATTATCCAATCCTAGAAAGGGAAAATAAACATAATGCAAAAAATTCAACCTGTTATTTTGGCCGGAGGAACTGGTTCCCGGCTATGGCCCTTATCGCGTGAACTCTACCCTAAGCAGTTGCTTCAGCTCATTGACGAGACATCGTTGCTGCAGACAACAGTGCTTCGGGTTGCTCAACTTGCTGAAGTTCTTCCTCCACTGCTGGTGGTGGGGGAGGAGCATCGTTTTATTACCCGTCGCCAGATAGATGGACTCGGGCTGGGAAATAATTATAATATTCTTCTGGAGCCAATAGGACGCAATACAGCTCCTGCAGTCTGTGGTGCCGTTGAATATTGTGCAGCAGAACCGGAAGCTGATGAAGAGACTATTCTTCTTGTTTTACCGGCAGATCATCTGATTCTTCGTAAAAAAGCTTTTCAGGATGTTGTCGCCAAGGCTGTGAATCTTGCTGCGGAAGGGAAAATTGTGACCTTTGGTATTGAGCCACAGTATCCTGAAACAGGCTATGGCTATATTGAACAGGGCGAGGGGACTTCTGTGAATTCCTTCCGTGAAAAACCTGACCTTGAAACAGCAAAGTCATACATTGAGCAGGGAAATTATTTCTGGAATAGTGGAATGTTCGCCTTTTCGATCAAGACATTCAGGGCAGAGATGGAACGACTGGCCCCTGAGATTCTTGGCTGTATGAAGGAATCTGTTCTGCTTGGAAAACGTGACGGTAATTTTTTCAGACTGGATGAAGGAGCAATGACCAGATGCCCCAGTGATTCCCTTGATTACGCGCTCATGGAAAAAACAGATCTGGCCGCAGTGGTGGCTGCAGATCTTGACTGGAGCGATATTGGTTCCTGGCATGCTCTGTGGGAAGTTTCGGATAAAGATGAAAATGGTAATGTCGTCCAGGGTGATGTGATCATGGAGGATACACGCAACTGCCTGGTACGTTCCGAAGATACGCTGGTCGCCACCGTGGGGCTAGAGGATACTCTGGTTGTGGAAACTTCAGATGCGGTACTTGTGGCGCCTCTTTCAAGAGCGCAAGATGTGAAAATGATTGTTACCAGGTTAAAGAAAAGCAGCAGGGGCGAGTTCAGGTTGCATCGTACTGTTCACAGGCCCTGGGGCAGCTACACCGTGCTTGAGCAACATGAACGGTATCAGATAAAACGTATTACAGTGAGTCCGGGATCCAAGTTATCCCTGCAGATGCATCATCACCGCCATGAACACTGGGTGGTGGTTTCCGGAACGGCACGTATCACTAATGGGGATGATGTTTTTCTTTTATATGAAAATCAGTCGACATATATTCCAGCCGGTGTGAATCATCGCCTGGAGAATCCGGGAGTTATTGACCTTGAACTGATTGAGGTTCAGAACGGCAGTTACCTCGGAGAGGACGATATTGTAAGGTTTGAGGATGACTACGGACGTCAGGAGTAGAGGGCGCTCACCAGTACCCCATATTTGTCCATTTCGGCCTGCTCACATATAACTGCATATGCTACGCAGTCCGAAATGAACCAATATGGAGCACTGGTAAGCTCCCTCTTGATTGAAATTCTTTAGGAGTTATTTTTCAGGAAACATCTGGTGAATTGATTTTCTGTCAGCTGCCACAATTCCCCGTTCGGTAATCAGCCCGCTGACCAGACGTGCCGGAGTAATGTCAAAGCTATAATTGAGGGCACGGGTCTCCGGCGCAGTAAGTTGGACTGTTTGCAGAGAACCATCTTCTGCCAGGCCGCTGATGGCTGTAACCTCATCTCCTGATCGTTCTTCGATGGGGATGTCGCTGCCTCTGTCAATTTCCCAGTCAAATGTAGACGAGGGCAGGGCCACATAAAAGGGGATGTTGTTGTCGTGGGCGGCCAGTGCCTTTAAATACGTACCTATTTTGTTGGCCACATCGCCGGTATGGGTGGTGCGGTCAGTTCCCACGATCACCATATCCACCATTTTCTGCTGCATGAGATGACCACCGGCATTGTCGGTGATCAGCGTGCAGGGAATGCCTTCCTGCTGTAATTCCCAGGCGGTAAGCTTTGCTCCCTGATTCCAGGGGCGAGTCTCGTCCACCCACACATGGATGTCAATTCCTGCATCCCGGGCAGCATATATTGGTGCTGTTGCACTGCCGTAATCTACAAAAGCCAACCAGCCTGCATTGCAATGGGTGAGGATGTTGACGGTTTCTCCATTTTTAGCCTTGCTCAGATCCTCTATGATTTGAAGTCCATGTTGCCCCAGGGCCTTGCAGAAAGCAGCATCTTCATCCGCTATGGCACAGGCTGTTTCAAAGACGATTTCTTTTTTCTCATCATCATTTTTCCCATTCTCTGCTGCTTTCAGGACACGATCAACTGCCCACTTCAGGTTTCTGGCCGTGGGTCTGCTTTTGTCAAGGCTTTCAGCTCCTTGTTTCAGTGCATCTGCCAGTTGGCCTGTTTGGGCTTGTACGGCTGCGAGATGCATTCCAAAACCGGCTGTTGCCCCTATTAAGCCTGCTCCTCTAACGTGCATGTCACGAATAGCTATCACTGCGTCATCCAGCGTGCATAAGGTTTCAATGACAAATTTGTGAGGGAGCTGCCTTTGGTCAATGATCATAATTGATTCATTGTTGGTGGGATCGGGCCAGATGGTTCTGAAATGTTGATTGTCTATGTTCATCGAGTTGTTGTCTTGATTGATTTTAACAGAGATTGATATGCAATTTTTCAGCCGAAAACTAATCCATTGCGATTGTTTTCACAAGAATTGTTCCGACGCAGGAATAATTATGCAGATTGGAAAAATAACAAATTTGAAAAATAATCAGCAAGAAGTTACACAATTGTCATCTTTGTATGAGGGGTGCGATAGTGGGAAGTAAGTTTTGTCTGCTAAAATATCATTGTTTCAGGCTGTTGGGTGTTTGTAGTTGTTCTGGCATGACTATTGTAGTGAGAGTGCAGTCTCCTTTCCCAGCTACACAATCCCTAGAAGTAGGTGTGATGCCTGGGAATGGGAAATGAAGAATTGCTGATATGGATTTTGAGACCTGTTTCTGCAATGTAATATTTGTCAGGGTTTCTCATTACTGGAAGTTCTGGAAGCGTAACTTTACGGAGGAAAATGATGATTAGTGCTGCGGATACCGCTTTTATACTGGCGGCGGCTGGTCTGGTGTTATTGATGACACCGGGGCTTGCCCTTTTTTATGCAGGAATGGTTCGAAGTAAGAATGTGCTTGGTACATTGATGCAGAGTTTTTTCATGATTGCCCTGATTTCCATTGAGTGGGTATATCTTGGATATTCAATGTCTTTTGGACCGGATGTTGGTGGTGTAATCGGTGATTTGTCCTGGTTTGCCCTGAATGGTGTAACAACAGCTCCAAGTGCTGATTATGCAACTACTATTCCGCAGATAGTCTTTATGATTTACCAATGTATGTTTGCCATTATCACGCCAGCACTCATCACAGGTGCATTTGCTGAAAGGGTACGTTTTGTGCCGTTTCTTATTTTTGCGATGTTGTGGGCCATTCTTGTCTATAATCCGGTTTGTCACTGGGTATGGGGAAAAGGCGGATGGCTTGGAAACATGGGTGTGATGGATTTTGCAGGCGGTCTGGTTGTTCATGTAACATGTGGTGCTGCAGCTCTTGCTGCCATACTGGTTATTGGTCCACGGCGCGGCTATGGTAAGCGAAGCTTTATACCCCATAGTCTTCCCATGACGTTTATCGGAACAGGCTTGCTCTGGTTTGGCTGGTTTGGTTTTAACGGCGGATCAGCGCTTGCTGCAGATGAGGTTGCAGCCATTGCATTTGTGGCAACACATCTTGCTGGAATGGCTGGTATGCTCATGTGGGTCGTTATGGAGTGGTTCACCCTTGGTAAAGCAACCACACTTGGCGCTGCATCGGGCGCCATTGCCGGTCTTGCAACCATCACACCTGCAGCCGGATTTGTTGGGCCAAATTCTGCAATTGTCATCGGATGTATTGCGGGTATGGCCTGTTTTGGAGCAGTGAATTTAAAAGTTAAATTAAAACTTGATGATTCCCTCGACGTTGTCGGAATTCACGGGGTGGGTGGTGCCATTGGAACCCTCTGTCTTGGCGTTTTTGCATCAACTGCAGTAAATCCTGGAGGGGTTGACGGGTTGCTTGCCGGAAACGTGGCACAGCTTGGGAAACAGGCCTTTGGGGTAGTAGTAGTTGGAAGTTACACTCTGGTTGTGAGCTGGGTTTTGTTAAAAATAATTCACAGCACCATGGGACTGAGAGTGTCTGAGGAGGCTGAAGTTACAGGCCTGGATTCTACTGAACATTCAGAGACTGCGTATAATAGCTGATGGCATGAATGTCAGTTGAAAGTTTAGAGTTAAAAGTTAAAAATATGGTATTCAGCGTGTTGTTGTTAAGGCATATTATTTCAAAAAGCACGTCATTCCCGGAA
>JAOZQU010000016.1 GCA_029932055.1 Desulfocapsa sp. | reverse complement strand
AATCGCCACTCCGCAGGTGCCGAACAACTGTGCCGTCATCATGCGGTCAGCAGCAGTCGGGCCTCTCAAGATACGAATCATGCCCACAGCAATAGCAGGCAGCAGAATCAGGGCAAAAAGTATATGCAGCCAGTTCATGAACCCTCCTTCCTCACGGTTGTACAACCCATCAGTACGGCAACGTGGTACTCTAATCGCTGGATGTTTGCCCAAATGGCTAGGCCCCGGTCAAGGGTATGAATAGTTATCTGGTTTCCCTGCAGCTCGGCGCTTAAGGTACCGGGAAGCAGACTAATGGTATTGACAAAAAAAATTCTGGCTGATCCTTCCGGCAAGAGAGTCTTATAGAAGACGAGTCCCGGGTCGAGAAGTTGCTGAAAAGCCAGAGCACGGTGCATAACATCAATACCGCCACGAAACGATTGGTGTAAAAAAAAGGGAATAAAACGTAAAAGTCCAAGTAAATGTATATTCAGGGGTGAGGAGGAAGCCAGCTTCAGGCTCAGGGCAGTGACAAGTAAGACCGCAGGAACACCTATGATCCAACTCGCATTATCCGAACCGGCAAGCACATACCACAAAAAAGAAAAGACCGCGAAGCGGAACAGACTGCGCCGGACAAGAGTTGCTGAGATATGGTTTGTAGCGGAACGACTGTCGTTGTTCATAGGCTCATTTTTCCTTGAAAAGAAAAATTCATTCTCCTCCTCCTTTTTCTCGATTTTACAGGAAAAAGTCAAGCTGTTTTTCTTCTGCAGCCGTGGCCGAACATCCACATCTTTTTGCGATTTTGCATTTATTATTATATTTTATTGTACGTCTTACTTCTGATGCAAAGTTATCACAACTTCCTTATCACGGGTGGCAATCTGGTGGGCCACCTTGCCCGGCACCACCTCGTAGCTGTCGCCAAGCTTGACAATGGCTAATTGGCCGCGGCTGAGCTGATCTGCCATTTCGTCGGAGACAAAGATCCTCTGTATCCTTTTTTGCTCTACAAAATGGTATGCTTCGCCGTGGTCATCCAGATCAAGACGATTTTGCTCTATCATCTGTTTTATCTGAGCCTTCTGTTCACGTTGCCGATTCTCTTCAGTACGCTTCAGATCCAGCTCACGGCTGCGTTTTGCCTGAGCGGCCTGCTCCGCCCGTGCCTTGGTGCTAATCGTGGATGGATTGCTTTCCTTGCTCTGCTTGCGGTTGAGGTGTTTTTCCCGTTTGGCCTTTTTTGCCTGTTTTTTACTGACCAGCCCGGCCTTGAGAAGCTGGTCCTGAAAAGGATTTCCCATATCGTTTACCTTACGAAAGTATATAATCGGATCTGAAAATATAATTTTTTTATATTCCCGCCATTTTTTCACTCTTTAAAAAAAGAACCTTGTCGCTGCAAGACTGGCATGATAAGAAATCCCGACACAATTCAATAGCAAGCCCATCTTTAAACCGCAAATCCAACCCTTTTTTCTTTATCGCGAGACTCTTTATGATTCATTTAACCAACATAAGCAAGCAGCATGGAAGCCAGATCATCTTCACCAAAGCCAGCCTTCAAATCCTGCCCGGTGTGCGAACCGGCCTCGTTGGCCCCAATGGTGCCGGTAAAAGTACCATCTTCCGCCTGATTACCGGTGAAGAAGAGGCAGATAAAGGCGATATCTCCTGTTCCAGTAAAACTGTAATAGGCTATTTCTCCCAGGAAGTTGGTGAAATGGCCGGCTGCTCCGCCCTTGAAGAAACCATGTCTGCTGTTTCCCAGGTCATGGATTTGGCAGGGGAAATTCAAGAGATGGAAACTGCCATGGCACAACCCATGCCTGATGACGAACTGACCGCCCTTCTCGAACGTTACGGAGATGCCCAGGAAGAATTCGAGCACCGGGGAGGCTATGATCTGGAAACCCGTGCCCAGGCAGTACTCACCGGACTTGGTATCGGGCCTGATGACTATAATCGGCCAGTTGAATCTTTCAGTGGTGGCTGGAAAATGCGTATTGCACTCGCCAAGATCCTGACCATCAATCCGGATGTCCTGCTGCTGGACGAACCAACCAATCATCTGGACATTGAGTCTATCCTCTGGCTCGAAGAGTGGCTTAAAACTGAGTTCAAGGGCGCAGTGCTCATGACCAGTCATGACCGAACCTTTATGAATTCCATTGTCAGCCGAATTATTGAGGTGGCCAACAAGACCGTCACCACCTATGGCGGAAATTACGATTTTTATCTGCGGGAGCGTGAAATCCGACGAGAGCAACTCCTTGCCAGCCACAGACGGCAACAGGAGATGCTTGCCAAAGAGGAAGATTTTATCGCCCGCTTTAAAGCCCGGGTTTCCCATGCCGCCCAGGTGCAGTCGCGCATCAAAAAGCTGGAAAAAATCGAACGTATCGAATTACCTCCTGAACAGAAGGTCATGCGCTTCGAGTTCGCTGAGCCACCCCGCAGTGGTGACAATGTTGTGGCAATGGAAGAACTTGGCAAAACCTGGTTTCTTGAAAATGACAAGAGCAAAGATGTTTTCAGCGGAGTGTCCGGGGTAATCAGACGTCAGGAAAAAATCGCTGTTGTCGGGGTGAACGGTGCCGGTAAATCCACCTTTCTTAAAGTCCTGGCAGGTAAAACCGAGCCAACAAGCGGCAGTGTCACTCTTGGTGCGAATGTGACTGTTGGTTATTTCAGCCAGCACTCAATGGACGTGCTCGATGGAAACAGAACTGTTTTTGACACAGTCCAGGAAGTAATGCCGCAGGCTCATATTGGTATGATCCGTAATTTGTGTGCTGCATTTCTCTTTCAGGGCGATGATGCGGATAAACGCATATCCATGCTCTCGGGAGGTGAGAAAAGTCGTGTGGTTCTGGCCACTCTGCTAGCCCGTCCTTTTAACTTTCTGGTACTCGATGAACCCACCAATCATCTGGACATGCAGTCCCGTGAAATATTGCTTGAGGCACTCAAAAAGTTTACTGGTACGTTAATCCTGGTGAGCCATGACCGCCATTTCCTACGCTCTCTTGTTGACCATGTGATGGAAATAGACCATGGAGCAATGCGTCTATATGGTGGTAACTACGATTATTACCTGCAGAAATCTGCTGATTCCGCCTGAAAATCGCGAACTAAAAAGAGAATAGCTGCATCATTTGTACTTTCCATTCGATTATTATACCATGAGAAGTGTAGTTCTTATTTTTGAGTGATACTTTTGAGGTTCCCATATGCAATGCCCAAGCTGTAGACACAAACAAACAAGTCACCTTGAATGCGAACGATGCGGAATTATTTTCGAAAAATATCAAAAACGCCAGGAACGACTTGCCAATGAAAAAGCAGCTTTACAAGACACGGCAGAACAAAAAAGCAAAAGTGGTATACCGGGAACTTTAGCTGGTCTCCTCATTGGATTGTTGCTTGGTGGCACTGCCTTTTATTACTTCAGTAGCAACACTGAAGTACCTTCTACGCTTGAAAAAAAAGAAGTAAAACAGCCTCAAGAAAACGAAAAGGTAGCCGGAACCCAAAACAAGGTACAAAAAAAACAAACTGTCGCGCCCTCTCCAATCTCCCTGCAGAGTAACGATGACGGTCTCGAAGGACTAGCCGGACAGCTTGCCGAAAGCTGCCCTGTTAACAATCCCATAGAAAGGGCACGTAATGCCACGGTCTTCATCAAGACTACCTGGGGAAGTGGCTCCGGTTTTTTCGTTTCTCAAAATGGAATGATCATTACCAACCGACATGTACTCGAAATGCAGGAAAAAGATCTTTCCACACTGCAACAACAGGTAGCCAAAGGTGCAAAAACCATCACCCGTGAAGAAAAATCGCTGCGTTATTTAAAAAGTAAAATTTCACAGGTACGTGACAAAGAGATGCGGCAGCAGTTCAAAGAAGATATTCAAGAGCGTGAACAGCAGTATGCAAAATATAAAGCTATTCATAATGAATTGCAGGAAAAATTGTCTGACATAGAAAGAGCATCGCCCAAGGATGTTGAAGTAGTACTGATCGATGGCAGCACATATAGAGTGACTTCCGTGAGAATGAGTAACAGATATGACCTGGCTCTCATCTCCATCAATGCCTACGCATCCCCTTACATTTCCACATCTGGAGCCTCCAGAAATCAGGGTCAAAAAGTTTATACGGTTGGCAATCCCAGTGGTCTCAGGCATACGGTAACCTCAGGTATTATTTCCGGCTATCGTAAGTTCAATGGTAAATCCCTGATCCAGACCGATGCCCCGATCAACCCCGGCAACAGTGGCGGTCCCCTCATTGATGAAAATGGCAGAGCGATCGGAGTAAACACCATGATCATCCGTGATACGGAAGGAATCGGCTTTGCCATTCCCATGAAATCAGTTTTTGAGGAGTTTGGAAACTACATCTCACAGGAATAACCTTTTTGTAATTACTATCCTCACAAACTCCCTTTTTCCCCTCCAGCAAGGTATCAGACAACAGTTCCCAACGTAGCCTGAGACCCTTAAAGCTTCCATAGTATCCCCCCGAAAAATGACATCCCACGTGAAAAACTGATCTTTGCTACTACTCACATTTTTTGTAATTCAATACCAAAATAGTCATTCTGCCTATATGAAATATTTGCAGGCCATGATCTAATTCAGTCAGGAATTGATTATTGAGGTTCTTTTAGTGGTAAACGAGCGCGACTGAGTATTCCAAAAAAGGTGAACACAATGTTTAACATTTCGACAAAACAAATCATTCAGGGAATTACAGTGATTTCTGCAATTACAATCGGCTGGCAGACAGCAGGTGCAACAGTGATTGACAAATTCACAGAGGATGGCTGGATCCAATTTGCCGACGATGAAGGGATTGTTGGCCCTGGTGGTGGCGGGCAGGCCTTTGATGCTGAGTACTTATTTTACAAAAAAGAAGGGAGCACACTATCCATTGGCCTTCAGACTGGATTTAATGTAGTTGATGGGAAGCAAACGTACAGTAATCACCGGTACGATGCTGGTGATCTGGCTTTATCTTTTGACGGTGACAACTCGACATATGAGTATGCCTTTGATGCTGGACAACATACAGAAGGATACTGGAACAATACTGACAATACAACAATAGAGACTGTAGAGGCGGGGCTTTATTTGGTAACGGAATGGAATAACGATGTCTATGCAGGATATACTGAATCGAACCCTTTTGCAATGCAAACAGGAACAGTGGTGCACAGTGTTACAGACGGTGCTCTTACAAATGCGCTGCAAGTAGGAGACTCCTACTGGAGAACATTCTCTTTTGATCTTGCAGAGTTGGCACTCTCTGACCCAAACTTCAATTTCGCAGGGATTGACGCGCACTGGACCATGTCCTGTGGCAATGACAATATTAATGGCTCTGCTCCCGTCCCTGAACCAGCTACCATGCTCCTCTTTGGCACTGGTTTAGCTGGTCTTGCCGGATACAGAAAAAAACGGGTACATAAAAAATACTCCTAAATATCAGTACTACCTTAATTCAAGGCAGCAGCGTTCTTGCTCCTGCCTTTTTCTGTTTTCCAGGTAACTCCTATTCTTGTCTATTCAGTCACCCTGAATGAATTTTCATCTCCGCTGACTTCACCATCCGGGTTCTGAGCAGAAACACCCGGATGAATGATCACACTCCGGCGTAATCTAAAACTGAACTGGACATTATTTTCAATGGGCGATTCCGTACTCAACTGGTTGTTCCTGACAGTAACATTTTCCACATAGCCGTGTCCTTCATTATTATCACTGGAAGATGTAGGATCACAGTTAATATCGAGTCCTTCATTGTAGCCAACGTGGGCATAGGCGCCAATCAGCAAATCACCAAAATAGCTCCCTGTGGCGATATTATTTTCCATGATAATATGGTTTAGAGTCACACAGTTTTCCACACCAATATCATATGCCCATTCTGAGTTCTCGACACTATTACCAGCAATATAAACCTGCCGGGCACCATCGACATAAATTCCACCTGCCCAGCTATGTACATTGCCATATCCGGGATTGCCCACTGTACTCATATCCAGCACACTATTCTGTTCAATAAAGCCATAACGAGCAATATCCAGTGTGCCGGGAAATATTCGTCCACCAACCACCTGCACAGGCGAAGTTCCTTCGCCTCCAATGACACCTATCGCAATATTGTTTATATCACTGATCCGGTTGCGAATGACTTCCCAGTGTTTTACATTCCCGTTGATTGCAATACTCTCACTGGTTCCCGTGTGCAGATCATGTACTTCATTATTATCAATGATTACATTCTGAATTGCGCTATTTTCTGTAGCGCCAGTACCATATACTGCGATGGCATGTGCATCAGCATCACTGTATATATGGTGAATATTACTCTCCATAACTGCAATCTTATTGAGATTTTCTCCATAAACAACAACACCATACACATCATTGCTGTAATTTCGTGCCTCACCGTCAAGATTCAATCCTTCCAGTATTATTTCCTGCGCACCGGTTTCGATTTCAAAAAAGGCTCCGCCACCTCCATAATTACCTGAAAACACAACTTTGTTTCCTGTTTTACCGTGAATCTTAGTTTTAGGACGATTGATGTACACAGTTTTACTCAATTGCAACTGATCAATTTCAAGTACGCAGTAAGCCTCTGGAGTGCAATTTTCCAGGGCCGCACCAATTGTTGTTGTAACAGGGATGGGAGTTATATTATTGAACTGGCCAAGCCAGGCACGCTCCGGCCTTTGTGAATTATCAACAGGATTTGCTCCCCACGCTGTTTCTCCTGACACCTTACTGTTCATAAGGATGGACAGTACCGGAACAATCGTCGGCCCGGATCCTGCATATATGGTGGAGCTCAGCAGGCCCAGCAATAATGCAACCAGTAAATATTTCACTTGAAATTTTCCTCTCAACTATGTGATTATAAAATGATACGCTTTTCCATCATTCCACCATTTTTCATACAACGAATATTTACCAAAAACCAGCAGACCATGAGCGAAGACATTGACTTAAAATATTTCAAGAAACGCCTTATTGAACGGCAGGACACCATTCTGGCAGGCCAGGAGGCCAGGAAGAAAGATACCGCGCCAGTCGAGCTTGATCAGGCCCGGATAGGTCGACTGTCACGGATGGATGCCATGCAGCAACAGGCAATATCACAGGCATCAGCCCGCCTCATAGACCTTGAACGCCAGCGGATCAAGACAGCCCTAAGTCGTATAGAATCAGATGAATACGGGTACTGCATTCTTTGCGATGAAGAAATTGCCATAAAACGTTTAGAATTTGACCCCAGTCTCCTAACCTGCATTTCCTGCGCTCAGAAGGCAGAGCGAGCGTAACAGCCGGTGCAGCAGACAAAAATCTTAGCGAAGTTACAATTACTCCTGCTTTTGACGCTCCCGAAGAGATTCAAGTTTTTCAACAATTGTTGCCGCCCGTTCCAGTTTAGTTTTTACAATTTCATTATTCGGAGCGAGCTCAATGATATTCTCCCAGACCCTTATCGCCTGCTGGTAGTCTCCTACCCGATAAAAAAAATCTCCGATTGATTGCTCCTCCTGAACATACTCCTCAATGGCACTATCCAAACGTTCCTTCATTAACTCTGCCACCATGGACTGCTGCATGGCGGGTGTCAACCGACCAAGATGGTGACGAGCTTCAGATAGCTCCCCATGGGCCATGGCCTTATTAAAGGCTTCAACTTCTATCTTGTCATTCTTTTTAGCAACCTTTTTTCTGCTTTTCTGTTTTTTAAGTTTTCTCGTCTCAAGCCTGTTGTTCAGAAGACGAACTGCAGCTTGTGACTCTGGATCTTCCGGAGCCAAACTCGCAGCCAGAGGCAGGGTACGCCGTGCCATGGCAAGATTATTATCTGCCATCATTTGTTCACCAAGCCTCAACAATTCCATGGCAATTTCCCTGGCATCATTTTGAGTACGGGAATATCTCCACTTAACTGTCCTATCTCCAGGCTCACTTTCATGGCGCTCCTGCAGAAGAGGCAGTTTCTTTTTCAGCGACTCTCCGGTGACAATGAGCACTTCATCATCCAACATTGCCATTTTCCCCTGAAAACGCATGACCATAGCCTGCTGCGCTTCCTGCAGAGGCACAGAGGAACTATTCTTTTTCAGTGCCTCTCCATACGTTAGCTTAGCACCGGGCCAGTCATTATTTTTTTCCTGTGTGAGAGCTTTGCTGATTATTTGCTTTTCAAACGATTGCAGCTGATCAAGAATTGTCTTTCGTTTTTCTTCAAGTTCCAGGACCTGCAGGTCTTCTTTGGGAGTATCGGCAATAAAAGAAAGAGCTTTCTTGAACTCCTGTTCAGCAATATATTGATCAAGCTGCTCCATTCGATCAGCTTCAGAATCCAGATGGCTGATATTTGCGCAACTTTGCAGAAAGAAAAAAAAGAGGAAAAGGAATGAATACTTCATGGCTATCTCAGTGAATCGTACGTGGAACTTGCAGATCAGTAAGTCTGGTAGAAGAGAGCACCTCTGCCTGGCTTCCAATCTGCCAGATTTCCACCGGCAGAATTTTCCCACGAAGCTTTATGGTTTGAATTCGACGGGTGTCATACAGGGTGGCCAGCATCAGGGAGTCGTGTTGTTCCCTGGTCACCAGCACCTGACCGGCAGTTGCAACGGAAGAAAGACGAGAGGCAAGGTTAACGGCATTGCCAATCACAGTATACTCCATTCTTCTTTCTGACCCCATGTTCCCGGCAAGCATGACTCCCGAGTTAACACCGACACAAAAATCCACAGTTATCATTCCCTGATGCTTCCGTGCACGATTGTACTCCTGGATCACCTGTTGAATCTCGACTCCACACTGCACACCATGTAAACCATGTTCTTTATCCTCAATAGGGGCTCCAAAAAGAATCATGGCACAATCTCCAATATATTTATCAATATGGCCATTGTGCTTGCCGGCAACCTCATCGATAAGGGTAAAATAATCATTGAGCAGACTATTTATGGCTGCAGGTTCAAGCTCTTCGCTGAGGCTGGTAAAACCGGATATGTCGGCAAATAGGACAGTGGCTTCCACGTGGGTGCCGCCAAGCTGATTTTTTTCCATATCATCCATCAGAGTGCTGGCTACATTGGGAGATACGTAGCGGGAAAAAGTCTGTTCCACCTGTTTCTTTTTTGATAAGCCGTCTGTCATGGTATTCAACGACCTCATGAGTTGGCCTAATTCATCTTTACGACTATCCTGAAAGCGAAACTGATAATTCCCCTGGGAAATTTCCCGGGTACCTTCCACAAGCTGTTCAACAGGCCGTGACAATAACTTACTGATTAACACAGCAGCAACAACACCTAAGCCAACCATAAGAACAGTAATTGCTGAAATGGTTCGAATGGTATTTCCATAGGCAGCACTCATAAAGGTGCGATTAAAGGTAAGAACACAGTAGCCGACTGTCAGTTCCTCAAAACTTATATTGCTGACATATGAGCTGAGATCAATCTGTTCCTTCTCCCCCACTGACCATTGCAAAGGTTGGCTGGAAAAAAGAGTGGCCGGGTTCTGTTTTGGAATGATACCGATTGTGGAAAGGACTACTGACTGATCGGAAAAAATGGCAACGCCTTCTATCCCTTCGTTATATGCCAGGTTGGCAGTGAGCTGACTTACGGCCTGGATGTCTCCGGCAAGGACAGGTTCCACAGCTGCAGTGGACAACTGAGCACCCAGAGCAGCTGCATAAGCGTCTGCCTGCTGATCAAACACATGGCTCTGATTGCCGAGGATAGAGAGGCTAAGCAAGCCCATACCGACTATGATGACAGCAGTAAGGACAAACGCCAGCTTAACGGCTATGGATCGGGTAATGGCCTTTGAAAGAAAAGAGGGCAGCAATTGTTTCTTGCTGGATGGTGGTACACTTTTTTCAGTCATATAAAAAGATCTAGCGTATCGTTTATAAAATTACAGGAAGTCAAACCATAGAGAGCTCCCAAGACAATTGATGATTATACTCTTCCGGGATAAATATTCAAACCCTATGGCTTTTAAGTGATGAATTGATAATTGATTTGTGCGTATTGTTCTCCAGCAAAAACAACAAACAAGCCATAACATACGAATAACACGCCACAATACAATCACTCGACAGAGGCCAAAAATACTGGTATTTAATTATAAAAGCAAAACACCAGAAAAGCATTACTGTAAATGGAACGGGATATCCACTTAGGGGGTTCACTCAAAAATAATGAAATCTCTGTGTTATACAAAATACAAAAAAAATCAACCGAGACTACTGTGAAGCGGCTTAAACTCACAATAATCATACTCTTGCTCACCCTGTCATCGACACTTTCCTTTGCATGGGCTTCTGATCCGATTGTCCAGCTTAACGGTGACCAATTCACCTTAAGTGTGACAGATCAATCGCTGTCAACGATCCTGGAAAAACTGTCCGACCAGGGAATTCACATCCGTATCGATCCCCGGATCAACCCGAAAATCACCGCCGCATTCACCAAACGGCCCATTGGGGCTGCCATGAACACCATCCTCAGGTCAGTGAACTACGCACTGATCTGGAAGCAAAATGAGGTGTCCGAATCTGATCCCCCTCGGCTTCAGGAGATCAGGATTTTTTACAAAGGACAGGAGGGACGAATCCGGCCGTTGATAAAAAACGTACAGCAGACTGTTGCAAAAAAAACAGCCAGAACCTTTTATCGAAAAGATATCCTGCTGCTCCAGCTGGCGCCGTCTATGACGAAAGACGCCCTTGAAGACCTGGTGGCTCAGCTGGGTGCGACCATCATCGATACACATGCTCCTTTGGGAATCGTTCAATTGCGACTCCCCCCTGGCTCTGATGTCCAGACGATTGCCAAAAGCCTTGCCGCCTATCCAGAAATCCAGGATGCAGAACCGGATTATGCATATCCCCTGGAAGGTGGTTCCCCAATTCCCGTTGCCAGGGAACGTTCATCCCCCTCCCAGTCTGTTCAGGTCTCGCCAGCAAATGGCACGACAGTGGCAGTGCTGGAATCAGCAACACAATATGCCACTGCAAACGGATTGGTCCTGGTGGCAGCTGCCGGCAACACCCCAACAGGAAAACCGGTCTATCCGGCCGCCTATGAGAACGTCATTGCCGTGGGTGCACTGGCTCCAGATGGCGAACGTTGGGACCAGTCAAACTACGGCGATTTTGTGGATATACAGGCACCGGGTTTTGCATACATGCCGGTGGGATACCAGGGTGATGCTGGTCTATATGCCGGTACATCGATCGCCACCGCTTACATCGCCCACCAAGTAGCCGCCATTTTAGATGAAACACCTGATGCTGACCAAAGTGCTGTTTTACAAAAACTGTCAACGGAGCAGTAATATTACGACACAACTCCAGGGAAAATTTTATCTTTTTACTAAATCATCTATAATTTAAAGGAGATGTCAACCAAACGCAAGTAAGGTGTTACTCGTTATACCGCTCTGCGGTGTAACGTATCTGGTAGCGCTCTGCGCTACAAATTATGGAGCAGAGCGCCGATAGTTTGGTTACACCGCAGAGCGATGTAACCAGGGTACCAGGGTAACATTTCATGATTACTTGCGCTAAGTGGATACCCATTTCTGAAAAACAATACTTAATTTACACTAAACTCACTCAAAAACCTGCCATGCAAAAATTATCCTATAAAAATCACACATACCAAACTCCGGCGGACTCCGCCTCTTTTTTCGGAAAGCTGTTTCCTTCCTTTTCCTTTTACACAAGTTTCCTCGCCCGCATATACGTTTCCGCAAGAAAGGCACAGAAGGGCGAATATGACGACGAGGCCTGGCGACTATCGAGCTACAAGGTCCTCAAGGCTCTGGAGCGAACCGGCCTGCAGATATCGATAAGCGGTATAGAACATTTACAAAATCTTGATTCACCCTGTGTAATCATCGGCAACCACGTCAGTATGATGGATACTGTTCTTTTGCCGGCGATTGTTGTTCAGGAAATCCCCATGACCTTTATTATCAAAGAAAGCCTGATGGATTATCCGGTATTCAAACATGTGATGCGCTCACGCAATCCCATTGCCTTAAGCAGGACGAACGCACGACAGGACTTGAAAACTGTAATGCTTGAAGGAAAAAAACGTCTGGAACAGGGAATATCAGTCTCTGTCTTTCCCCAAACCACCAGGGGAACAGACTTTAATCCCCGACAGTTCAACAGTATCGGGATAAAACTGGCCCAGAGGGCAGGAGTTCCAGTGGTTCCGCTGGCTCTGAAAACTGATGCCTGGACCAACGGTAAACTGATCAAGGATCTTGGTCGGATTCATCCGGAGATAAAAGCACACTTTGCTTTTGATGCACCGCTCACAGTCGAAGGCAAGGGACGTGAAGAGCATCAGCAGGTGATTGATTTTATCAGTGGCAAGCTTAAAAGTTGGCGATAAACTCAAATGCGTCGGCTGCAAGCCAGCCACTGCGTCCTGTTTCGTCCTCAACCAGGAAATAGTTCCCGTGTGATTTCCCCATGTGCAGCACTCTTCCTTCCTGAATGGTACCAATGGACGCGGCTGATGCAAAGGGTGACACCCGTAGTCGAGCATCATTCTCCACCACAACTCCATCGTGCCAATGCTGATACCTGCCCACTACTGCAAAAATTGATACTGCTGTCAGAAACAAACATCCGGCAGCCAGCACAAAACGCGTACTCCGCTTCAGGCTGAAAGAAACAGGAAGAAGCAAAACAACAGCAAAAAGCACAAAGGCAGTTGCCGCCAGAGCGATCCACTGGTTCAAGCCTAAAAAAGTCACAAAGCTCTGGCCAAAAGACTTCTCCTCCTGAAAAAGACCCTGTTCTTTGCGAACCAGCTCCAAATTTCCACGAATATCTGAATCACCTGGTGAAAGTCGAAGCGCACGTTCATAGTTCAGAATAGCTCTGCCGCTTTGTCCATCCTGCGCATAGCTGTTTGCAAGGTTATAGAGAAGTGGCCCTGACATCCCGGTTCGGTTAAGAGATTCAAATTCCTCAATAGCTGCCTTGTAATCACCCCTGCTGTACGCTGAGCTTGCAGACTGAAACAAATCTGATTTGTCCCTGTTTTCGCCGGCCCATGTGATCTGAAATATGCACAGCAGGATTAAACAAAAAGGTACTGATTTCCGAAAACAAACACTCATATCAAACCTTCCAATTCCTGTTTCAGATCTGCTGCAAATTTTTCCATCTGCTGACTGTTCAATTCCTGACCGCCATAAGCACTCTCATCAGCTGCACTGAAAACTGCAAGAAGGAGAGAATCACCGGGAAGACGCTTCTGCAAATCAGCTAAGGTTATGGCACCGGACTCAGTCTCCCAGGCAAGGCCAAGCTGTTCCTGAATAGCTCCTCGGCAAGTTGCCAGAAATCCCCTTGTATCATTTGCAGCAAGGGCCTTATCGATCTCTTTTAAACGCAGGCCAAGGAGATGTTTCATTGCCTGATTTCTCCGGAGAAGCGGATTATTTACATAACGTGCGGCTCGGAGCCTGTAGATCAGAGCGGCAGCCAGAATAAGTATGATCAAGGCAACAAGTATCTGAAACCATTTTTTCACAAACAGGGGCTCAAGCTTTTGATCCATATTGCCGGGTGTCAGTTGTAAAGGAGCAAGAGTGCTGATTGGCGGCTCCACTACCTGTGATGATACGGCTGCTGCCTCGTCTTTCTCTTTCCCCTGGATTTCTTTTTTCACAGGTTCAGGCTCTTTTTGCACCACTGTCTCCCCTTTTATCCTGAGTGGTATGGCGTTTGCGGTCAAGGTCTTATAGCTTGCAGTTGCCGGATCAAAGTAACTGAAATCTATGGCTGGAATTTCTTTCAGACTACGATCTTTGGCAACGAGTGCCTGTTCAAAAACCTTTTTTCCATGACCGGGGCCGCCATCTTTTAAAAACTCAGATGAAGGGGTGTAGGTTTTCCAGCCTTCTTCCCGGCTCAGCTTCGGTGCCTGTACCCGATTAAAATTCCCCTGGCCGCTTACTGTCATGGTAAGGGTAATTGGATCTCCAGGGAACAATTCTATGGGATCAGCATTCACATGCAAACGAAAATCACCTATGGCGCCACTGAAATCTTCAGGCCGCCCAGTATCGGGTAGCGAAAGAACTGTCAAATCAAGCTCAGGACTTGCGACTTTCACCTCTTTTTCACGATAGGATCCAAAAAAATTATCAAAGAAACTGTTACCAAAAAATGGATCATTAAACATGGAATTACCGCGGGGAGAACTGCGTCGCTGTTCCCGAAGAAGCAGTGTTGCCTCAAGCTCCACACTCACCTTATGCCTTCCCTCTTTGATGCCGGACAGAGCAGAATCCCATGTCAGAACAGTGTATTGTGTATTATTTATAATTTCCTGTGACTGCATTGGCTCTCGCTCCAGTTGTTGGAGAACAAAACCCTCGCCGGTAAGGAGTGGCAGACTGTTTAAATTGGCCTTAATACCATCACGAAAATAGACCTTGATCTGCACAGGTACCACTTCACCGCTGTAGCTTTTTTCCTTTGCAGGCTTCACTCGCAGAAAGGCCACTTCATCCGCTTCTCCGGAACGAAGTCTGGCTGTGGATGAAGCACCGGATTGTCCCTGTGTCGGCGTTGTTGCAGTACGCGAGGCTGTGACTTTAAAGGTGATGGGTTCAGTTGCTGCGGTTCCGTCTTTTGTTCTAATTTGAATGGCAGGAATGGTAAACGTACCAACACGCAAAGCCTGCACTAGAAAGGTTGAGGTTACCGAAGATGAAAAAGCACCATTGACGATCTCCATTTGCGTGGACTGACCACGATGGTGAAATTGAAGCCCGTCAACCTCAGGTATTTGCGGCTGGAATGATCGCACACCCTTTACCATGATCTCCAGTGCTGCCACACGATCCAGTGGAAAATTCCGTGCATTCAGGGAAGCAGATACCTCCACCGCAGCCTGCAAAGGCTGAACGCCTGCAAATAACAGCAGAAGAAACGAAACTATCGCAACGTTACTTTTAAGAGAATATTGTCTGTTCTTCATTACCAATCCTTTGCCGGTTCCAGTTCTCGTGCTCTGTCAGTAGCCGTAGAGGGCACAAAATTCAATTCGCCTTCTTCATTTTTTAAACTGTCCAGCAACTGCCGGGCCTCTTCTCTTGTCATTTTCCCCTGGAGCCTGCGCTCCTGATCTCTGGCCTGAGCCAGCTCTTCCTGTTGTTTTGCTCTTTCTTCTGCTGCTTCCTGCTCGCCATCTTCTGAGGCAGGTTGGGAGGTATCGCCGGCAGCTTCGTCCTCCTGCTGAGACTTCTCTGCCTCAGACTCCTGACCTTCCTGCCGTTCCTCCTGCTGTCCGGAAGAATCCTGCTTCTCATTCTGCTGATTTTGGCCTGGCTTTTCCTCCTGACCCTGATCACCATTCTGTTCTTTGTTATCTTCTTTCTTTTCTTCGCTATTTTGTTCCTGATCCTGCTGATCTTTTTCTTGCTGCTCCTGTTGCTCCTGCTGTTTTTTCAACTCTTCAAGTTTCTTTTTCACAATCTGCAGATTGAAACCTGCATCATCATTCATTGAATTCAACTGCAGCGCACCATCAAACGAAGCAACAGCCTGCTCCCACATATCAATGGTATGCTTAGGATCAGTCTGCAGGGTCTCATTGCCTCTCTGAAACAAAGCATTGCCGCGATTATAATACGCCTCTTCCTGCAAGCCGAGGTCATCACTTTTCAGGGCATCTGTAAATGCCTTGGCTGCATCTTCGTACATATTATTTTTGTATGCTGCGGTACCATAATTATAATGGAGCCTTGCATCATCCGGTGCATTTTGTAACTGTTCATCATAAAATTCTGATGCAGTAATATAATCTCCTTCGCCATAAGCATCCTCGCCTTTTGATGCCTGCGCCTCATTAATTCCTGCATAAAACAGAAAAAAAAGAAGCAGTGAAGCAACAGCTGTTTTCTCTTTTTTCCGCCGACCTGCTGTTTTTATAAACGGAATCCGTAAGCTGCGAGAAGATTTTCTGCCGCCCACCATAAATTCAAACATAAGCAAAACAATTGCACCCCCCAGGGGCCAGACAAATCGCTCAAGAGCAACCTTGTGCCTTTTTTCCGCCAGATCTTCCTTGGGGATAAGAGAAAGCTTCTCCTGGTAAATGGTCTGCAACCCCTCACCACTTACGCCAAGGGGCACATACAAGCCATTGCTTGCTTCCGCAATTTTTGTGAGTGCAGTTTCGTCCAGTTGAGAGGTAATAAATTTCCCGCTTTCATCTTTGACAAAACCGGCCCTGCCGTTTCGATTAAGGGGTATCAACTCGCCTTCGCTGGTTCCCACGCCAACGGTATAGATGGTCATACCTTTTTCAGCGGCTGTCTCTGCGGCCTTGAGTGCATCGCCTTCCAGATTCTCACCATCAGTAATCAAGACCAGAATCTTATGATTAGCCTCGTTGGAAAGTATTGATTCAGCCTCAGTTATTGCAGCAGCAAGATCTGTTCCGCCCCTGGGAATAATCGTTGCATTAACTGCTTCCAGGGAGCTTTCAAATGCGCTGTAATCAATGGTCATAGGGCACATGAGAAAAGCGGATCCGGCAAAAGGCATGAGCCCGACCCGGTCACCTTCCAGCTGGCCGACAAAATCCATAATGGCAAATTTTGCCCGTTTCAGACGATTAGGACTTACATCCTCAGCCAGCATACTCTTGGAGGTGTCCACAGCAAAGAGAATATCGATCCCTTTACGCTTCACATCAATCCATTTGAATCCGTATTGCGGCCTGGCAAGGGCCACAAAACAGCAAGCAATCGCCGCCAGGATTAGGACTTTTTTTATTATACGTCGCCTGGATGATACATTAGCACACAGTTTTCCAAGAAGGTGCGGAGCAGCAAAACGCTGCAGCTCATTTTTTCTCCTGCGGTGCATCTCTTTATAGAGAACAATGAACAGCAAAATAAGAGCCCCTCCGGCGATCAACCACAGGGGAGAAGCAAAGGTAATCATGGTAGACGTTTTCTCCCAACTGCTATTTCAATTCCAAGAAAAAAGAGTGCCGTAAAGACAAACCAGCCATAAAGCTCCCGATAGTTTTCAAATTTTTTGATAGTTCTGATGGTGGTCTCCATGGTGTTGATTTCGCCATAAACCTTTTCCAGAGATTTTGTATCTGTGGCACGAAAGTAGCGTCCGCCGGTCATTTCAGCCACCTGTCCCAAAGTCTCATCATCGATATCCACCTTAACCCGCATCAGACGTTTTCTGCCAAATCTGTCAGTCACCGGCATGGGCGCTTCCCCTCGTGTTCCAGCACCAATGGTATAGATTTTGATGCCTAACGTCTCGGCCGCCTCAGCAGCCACCAGCGGCGGCACCGTACCTGTATTGTTCATTCCATCAGTGAGCAAAATCATGATGCGTGATTTTGCGTCACGATCACGCAAACGATTCAAACCACTGCCAATGGCTGAACCAATGGCTGTTCCATCTTCAACCATGCCGATGGAAAGCGAATCCAGACGCTGCACAAGCCAGTCATGATCAAGTGTCAGCGGGCTCACCATGTAAGGACGCCCACTAAAGGCAAGTAGCCCGATACGATCATTGGGCCGTTCATCAATAAAGGTATGCATTACGGATTTGACAACATCCAGACGATTGGCGGCCCTTCCTTTCAGTGTGAAATCAAGGGCCTCCATGGAACCTGACACATCCACTGCCAACAGGATATCAATACCACTAGCCTCAATTTCAGTAGTGGTATTTCCAAGCTGTGGTCTGGCAAAGGCCAGAATGAGCAGGCCAAGACCAAGTAGTCGCAGGGCAGCCAGTATGCGTCCGGGCCCTGTCTTTCGTCCTGCAGCCATTATGGCGGCAATGGACGTTGAGGAAAAGACAAGCGCCGGTGCCTTACTGCGCCTGCCACGAAGAATGGCAAGCAGGGGTAACAGAGAGAGAAGCCAAAGAAACTCGGGATGAAGAAAACGCATTTTTTTACTTGCCTCCTTCTCTGTTCTCACGGGTGGATTCGATAAAATTCAGCACCGCTGTTTCCATTTTTTCCATGCTGCCTCTGTCTGGTGTGCGACGTGCAAATTTTGCCATATCACATTGATCCAGACAGTTTTCCAGGCTGTCATGATGATCTTCCAGCAACATTGCAGCCTTAGCGGGATTAGTGGTGAGACCGGCAAAAAATTCTTTTGTGGTTTTCCGGGTTGTTTTTATCCGAAACCGTTCTTCAATGTATCGCCGCAGAATATCTGAAAGAATTGCAGCATACTGTAAAGCCTGCTCAGCAGTCATCAAAGCCCGTATCCGTGCAAGATCAGCCAATGCTGTTTCATGGGCAAAAGGCAGAGGAATTTTCTTTTTTTTGCGACGAAAAAACCAAAAGAGCAGGGCCAGAACACACAGGGCAAGTAACACGCCCGCAATAAGCACTGTATAGTCCGGTGCTTCAGGCAAAAGTAAGGGAGGATGAATATCACGCAGTTCTCCAGGATTCATCTGCTGATCCTCCTTTTTCTGTTGCCGAAAAAATTCAACAGGGGTGGGATATAGGACTGATCTGTGGAGAGATCAAGCAGATCAACACCAGCAAACCGAATGGCTTTGTGCAGCTTTGTTCTTCTGTCGGCTGCCAATTCTGCATATCCTTTGCGTAAAGCCGGGTCAGAAGTATCCAGCTCGATCTGAGCACCGCTTTCAGCATCCTCTATGGTCAGCCAGCCAACGTCAGGAAGCGTGTGTTCGCGCGGGTCTGAAATAATCATGGTGATCAGGTCATGGTGACGGTTAGTCACCTGTAATTTTGGCTGCAGACACGACAAAGCATCTTCAAAATCTCCGGGCAGACAGAAATCAGAGATAAGAAAGGCCACGCATTTACGTTTGGCCACCCTGTTTACAAAATCAAGTGGCACAATCAGGTCTGTTTTTCGCCCCTGTGGCTGAAAAAACAGAATTTCTCTTATGAGCCGCAAGATATGAGAACGCCCCTTTTTCGGTGGGATGTAGAGCTCGACAAAATCAGAAAAAAGCACCAGCCCCACCTTGTCATTATTACGAACCGCTGAAAAGGCAAGCACTGAACCAACCTCGGCCATAATTTCACGCTTGGAACTCTCTGCTGAACCAAAATCTCCGGAACCGGAAATATCAATCATCAGCAGAATGGTGAGCTCCCGCTCTTCGGTGAATTTTTTTATATGGGGAATACCGGTACGTGCCGTAACATTCCAGTCAATGGTTCGGATTTCATCGCCCGGTACATATTCACGAACCTCGTCAAAGTTCATCCCACGCCCTTTGAACACGGAATGGTAACTCCCGGCAAGGGTATCGTTAACCAGACGACTGGTGCGAACCTCAACCTGGCGAACTTTTTTCAAAATTTCTTTTGTTAATTGTTCTTCCATAATAGGAGCTTTACGGAACGGGAACGGTATCGAGGATTTTACGAATAATATCTTCGCTGCTTATCGCCTCTGCCTCTGCCTCGTAACTGATACGAATACGATGACGCATCACATCCATTGCGGCTGACTTCACGTCATCCGGAGTGACATATCCACGCCCTGCCAGAAATGCCAGTGCCCGGGCCACGGTTTTCAAATTGATGGTTGCACGAGGAGAAGCACCGGTTTCTATATAATCATGGAGATCGAGCTGAAAACTTTTCGGATCACGGGTCGCGCAAACTAAAGAAACAATGTAATCCTTAATCTTATCATCCATATAGATGGTATCCACAACCTTGCGGGAGGCCAGAATATCTTCCGGCCCAATGACAGGATTGACCAAAACCTTTGAATCGGTATGATCAACGGCATCCAGAATCATACGCTCCTCGGTAATCGATGGATAACCAACCACAACTTTCATCATAAAGCGATCTACCTGTGCCTCGGGGAGCGGATAGGTTCCTTCCTGTTCGATGGGGTTTTGAGTGGCAAGTACCAAAAACAACTCAGGCAGGGTAAACGTTTCATCACCAATAGTGACCTGTTTTTCCTGCATGGCCTCAAGCATTGCTGACTGCACCTTAGCCGGTGCCCGGTTAACCTCATCGGCCAGGATCAAGGAAGAAAAGATAGGCCCCTGTTTGACCTCAAAAACAGTGTCTTTGGGGTTGTAGATCTGGGTACCGATAATATCAGCGGGAAGCATATCAGGAGTGAACTGAATGCGGCGAAAATCTGTGTGTACTGCCATGGCCAGAGTTTTCACAGCCAGAGTTTTAGCAAGGCCGGGCAGACCTTCCAGAAGAATATGTCCACCGGTAAGCAGTCCAACCAGTAAACGTTCGATCAAATGTTCCTGACCTATGATGGACTTGCCAATTTCCTGTCGTAACAAACCCACCCAGGCGGAGCTTGCGGCAACGGACTCATTGATGGCCTGGATAGAAGTATAGCCCTCGACCTGCTGCACAGGTGAGGGTGGTGGAGGGTTTACCGGGGAAGTATTTGTAACTGTCGAGGTCTGCTCGTTCATAAAGGCTCCTTCTGGAATGTGAGGATTAATCAAAGTACACTCACACAGTAACACAGAAACATTACGGGAACCTTGCATCAACATTACAATGATGTAATGTTGGTGGATTAGACAAGGTAATGATAATGACCAGCAACCCAAGGAAAACAATCTGAAACCTGATAGAACTCCCAACAATTCACTTTCTCTTCGGAAGGTACTGGGGCTGATTTGGCCCATTTATCACAAACATCGATTCCGACTGCTGCTGGGTCTGGTGGCACTTCTTGGTGTTGACTTTCTTCAACTCACAATTCCACGAATTCTGAAAAAAGGACTCGATGCACTCTCCGCGGGGACTGCTGTTCAGAATGATTTGCTCCAATTCGGGCTGCTTATCTGCCTCATTGGGCTACTTGCCACCATTCTTCGTTTCTGCTGGCGTTACCTGATAATCGGTTTTTCCAGGCATCTTGAACGAGATCTACGCAAAAAAATCTTTAACCATGTCATATGTATGGATGGCAGCTTTTTCTCCAAATACACCACCGGTTCTATCATGGCACATGGGGCAAATGATCTCTCAGCCGTACAGATGGCCTGTGGTATGGGGCTGGTCGCTGCAGTCGATGCCCTTGTTATGTCGGTGGCCGCCATTGCCTTCATGTTTCAAATCAATGCCAGTCTTACGCTGCTGGCTCTTCTGCCAATGCCAATCCTGGCCCTTAGCACTCGAATTCTCTCTGGTCGCCTCCATCACCGCTTTGACCGTGTGCAGGAACAGTTTTCCCAGATGACCGAGTTTGCCAGATCCTCCATTACTTCCATCCGACTTCTTAAGGCCTATACCCTTGAAGAATCGCAAACAAATCGATTTGCAAAACTTGGACGGAATTATGTGCATTCCAGTATCCAGGTTGCAAGAATCCAGGGGTTGCTCTTTCCCATTTCCAGCCTGGTCGGCAGCTGCGCCATGCTGCTTGTCCTCTATTTTGGTGGACGACTTGTCATGCTGGAAACCATTTCCATGGGTGATTTCGTAGCCTTTATCACCTATCTCTACATGTTAATCTGGCCGATGATGGCAGTTGGCTGGGTGGCAAATCTCTCACAAAGGGGAGCGACCTCACTTCGCCGCATCTATCTGCTCCTTGCTGAAAAGTCACATCTGCCACCCGGCATCAGCGGCCGCCAGCCAAAAGATCCAAGCTTTACATTACATAATCTCAGTTTCAGCTACCCCGGATCAGACAGAAAAATACTTCATTCCATCAATCTTGAAATCACGCCCGGTATCCTTGGTATTACAGGCCCCACAGGCTGCGGCAAGACAACACTTTGTCAAATTCTGGCCCGCATATATCCTGTAAAAGACAATACGCTTTTTATTGGAAACACAGATGTCAACGAGCTGACACCGGAATCAGTGCAGGCCCTGATCAGTTTCGTGAGCCAGGAAGCACTCTTGTTTTCAAGCAGTCTGCGTGACAACATCGCATTTGGCAATCCCGACGCAGGGATGGATCTCATCGAAAAAGCTGCCAGAGCTGCCGCAATTCACGATGAGATCATGACTCTCCCCAAAGGCTACGACAGCATGATCGGAGAAAAAGGGGTTACACTTTCCGGAGGACAACGCGGACGGGTTGCACTGGCCAGAGCCCTTCTCTGTGACCGACCCGTTATAATCATCGATGATGGCCTTGCGGCAGTAGATACCGGCACAGAACAGGAGATCCTGAACAACATCACTCCATGGCTCGTGGGAAAGACTGTGCTCTGGGTCAGTCAGCGGGTAAAACAGCTTGCCGGAACAGACAGGCTACTCGTCCTTGATCAGGGAAAAGTCAGTGATATTGGCAGTTATGGTGAGCTTGTAGTTCGTAACGCTTTCCTCAAAGAAATCAGCCAACGCCAGCACCTTCCAGGAGAGCAGCGAAATGCGTAACTTCGGCTATTTTGAGGAAGATTATACTGCATCAATATCCGAAAAAGGATTATGGCGCCGCATATACAATTACCTGAAACCATTCCTTCTTCCCTTTTCAGGAGCTGTTCTTCTTTCTCTTTTTGTCACTGCTTCCGCCCTTGGCCTTCCCTGGCTCATGCAGCAGGCGATTGATTTGTACATTACCAACTCCAGCCTGGACTTTGAGCTGCGCATGGCCGGGCTCGGAAAAACCTGTCTGCTTTACGGCGGGCTTATCTGTCTCGGATTTATCACGGCCTTTCTCCAGGTTTTGCTGCTGGAATGGGTTGGACAATCGATCATGCATCGTTTGCGTCAGGATCTTTTCAGACATCTGCTAAAAGTTAAGTTAGCTTTTTTCAGTAAACAGCCCATTGGTCGCCTGGTCACCCGCTTAACCAATGATATCCAAAACATGCACGAAATGTTCACCTCAATTATTGTCACTATTTTCAATGATCTCCTGCGCATGGCAGGTATCCTTTGCCTCCTTCTCTATATGAATCTGCAACTGGGGCTTTTTCTCTGCCTTTTTGTGCCACTGGCCGCAACGCTGACTATTATCTTTTCAAGGCTTGCCAGGGAACATTTCCGGGCAATCCGCAAACAGCTTTCCAGAATGAATGCCTTTATCCAGGAAACAGTCTCCGGGGTAACACTGGTGCAACTGTTTGGCAGAACCAATGATCTGAAACGTGAATTTGAAACGCTGAACAATGGCTATCTCGCAAGAACCCTGCGCCAGATCAAATTATTCGGGACGTTTATGCCACTTACCGAATTCATGAGTTCGCTGGCAGTTGCCCTCATACTCTGGTACGGCGGTGGTGAAGTTATCCGTTCGCAGCTGACCCTTGGCGAATTGGTTGCTTTTTTCTCTTATATGCGCCTGTTCTTTCAACCTCTGCGGGAACTCTCGCAGAAATATTCCATTGTCCAGTCAGCTCTTGCTTCCGCGGAACGAATTTTTCACCTGCTGGATACCGAACCTGAAGACAAAAATGATCCTGTTTCGGTGGGCAATGCTCCCCTGTCACTCATTGGCGACCTCTGTTTTACCGGCGTAAATTTCAGCTACAAAGCTGACCAGCCGATCCTGCACGACATTTCCTTTACAGTAAAAAAGGGTGAAACTGTGGCGATTGTAGGTTCAACCGGTAGCGGAAAATCCACGCTTATAAACCTCATGCTTCGTTTCTACGAGCCTGATAGCGGCACAATTACCCTTGGTGGCTATCCCCTGTCTGAGATAACAAGAAATCAACTACGGAAAGAAATCGGTGTGGTTATACAGGAAATGCTCATTCTTCCCGACACACTGCTGAATAACATTGCCCTGGATACGGGAAGAACAAGAACTGAAGTTATCAAATTGCTGGAACAAACCCAGTTAACAAAATTTGTCGCAAACCTGCCACAAGACTTGGACACAATAATTGGCGAGGGTGGACAGGCAATGTCTACCGGAGAAAAACAACTGCTTGCCATTGCCAGAGTGCTCTGTCGCAATCCGTCACTGCTGGTGCTTGACGAGGCCAGTTCCGCCATTGACTCCAGAACTGAAAAGCTGCTGGAACAGCCACTTGAACATTGCTTTAAAGAAAAAACAGTGCTTATTATTGCCCACCGCCTGTCCACTGTGCAGCGTGCCGACAGAATCATTGTCCTGGAACAGGGAAGGATTATGGAACAGGGCACTCATGCGGAACTACTTGCAAACAGTGGTATGTACTCCAAACTCATTGCCCTTGATTTTGGACAACCTGGACTGAAAACATTTCCTTGAAATTGATCGCCCACAAAAACCGGAGTCAATCGTTTGAACTGGGGCGTGCCTGGGTGGCTGGTGAGGGACATTCACAGGTAAGCCTTTAATCAATAACCCAATGTGTCGCTTTTGCTGAAGCAAGTTTATTGCCATCACTATCCTGAACTATGGCTTCAAAAAAAAGCTGCCGTTTCTTTTTCCCGATAAATGTTGCGATTACATAGACATAACCAAGCTCTGGGGATACAACTTTTCCATACTTCACCGTCAGATAACGTGTGAAACTGGGAGGTGAAACTAACAGACTAAGCGGGCCGATAGTATTATCAATGGCTGCTGCTATTATCCCTCCCTGCATACTTCCGTATGGATTCAAATGCTCACTTAATACTGGAAATTTGTTTGTTAACGATTCCTTCTCCATATCAAAATCAATAACCTCACCCTTCATTGCATCAAATACAGGAGGAGGAAAATTGATTTCATCTTCTCTCCCTTGAAGCTTTGCTTCCAGAGCGGGTAATATTGCTTTTGGAATTCTATCTTTATCTATCATTTTCAGTAAACATTCGGCTTGAGTTTAAATACGTTCAAAAACCACAAATTATACATAACGGGGTATCCACTTAGCGCAAGTAATTATGAAACATTACTCTGGTTACATCGCTCTGCGATGTATAACCAAACCATCGGTGCTCTACGCCATAATTTGCAGCCCAGAGCGGTATAACGAGTAACACTCAGCAAGGTACTACTCTTTGTTACGCCCCACCGTGCCCCTCACCTTTTCGCAAGCCAGATGATGTGCCGACTACCGCCTTTGCGTCCCCGTGCTCGAACCATGACCTCTTCCACCGAAAATCCCGTCTGGCGCAGCAGCGTGGAAAAAGAGGGATCAGGACTGGCAGACCAGACGGCAAGGACTCCTGAGGGATTCAGAGAAGCATGAGCAGCGTTTAACCCAGCCCTGCCATAGAGCCAATCGTTATCGTTGCGGCTCAGACCATCGGGACCGTTGTCCACATCAAGCACAATGGCATCATAACTATGGCGTTCCTCTTTTAAAATCAGAGCAACATCGATCTCACGCACCATAATCCGACTATCTTCCAAAGGATGTCCGGCAAGAGGTGCAAGAGGCCCCCGATTCCACGCAACCACAGCCGGAACCAATTCAGCCACCACCACTTGCGCATGAGCACCGAGATTCCGCAACGCTGCCGCCGTGGTATAGCCCATACCCAGCCCACCAATCAAGACCTTTGGGAAAGGACGATTACCAAGCCTTGCACAGGTAAGTTCGGCCAGAGCATCTTCCGAGCCATGGACACGACTGTTCATCAGTTCACAACCATCCACCCGTATGGAAAACTCCGTATCTCGTCTATATAAATAAAGGGTTTTCGAACCTCCAGGCACCGGGGCACTATCCAGCAACTCCCAGGGAATCATCTTAAGCACCAATTATTTTGACTCGGCCAACCGCACCGCTTTCCAGGCGAACCTTAATACCGTGGGGATGGGTTGGAGATTTTGTCAGGATATCTGTTACCACGCCTCTCGTCAGTTTCCCGGATCGTTGATCCTGTTTCAAAACAATGGAAACCTCAAGACCAGCTTTAATGTCGCTACGATTTATACCATTAATAATTACTTTTTCTTTAATTAAATTTATTTACAAAAAAAAGGGAAGATGTTAGCCATGAGATAATGTCTTTCAATAAGCCATTATTATTCCACTGAAAATGGTTATTGGGAACAAATCTGTTTACTCAACACAGCCTTAACTCGAACAAATTCCGATTCTATGGCTGATACCAGATCCACCGCATTTTCAAGTGTATTATTTCTACAATCCATTTCAAGTGT
Source organism: Desulfocapsa sp. (assembly GCA_029932055.1). Lineage (GTDB taxonomy): Bacteria > Desulfobacterota > Desulfobulbia > Desulfobulbales > Desulfocapsaceae > Desulfocapsa. The sequence goes on along the minus strand of JAOZQU010000016.1, from coordinate 1,804 downwards.
TTTACATATTTCAGAAAGTTTTATGGCTCCCACATTAGCACTGCTCGATTTGAGACTATGGGCTGAATTTTGTAATACTTCCTGATTATTAACAGCAAGAGCTTCTTGCTGCTCTGCAATAAGAGGCTCGGAACTTGAAAGGTACGCCTGAATGATTCTCTTCAGGATATCAGGTTTTCCTTCCACTTGTAACTCACGGAGCGCACTGAGTACACGTTGGTCAACTGATGACGAATGCACCTCTTTTTCTTCTGACAACTGTTCTTCTGGAAAATCCATAGTACCTGCGGTGGGATTATTTATTTCTGAAGTAGCTTCATCGTCGGCAAATTCAGAATGTTTTTGCTGAGACCAACGGGCAAGAATTGCCGCAATATCATCTTGTTTAAAAGGCTTGCTGAGATAATCATCCATGCCTGCGGAGAGACATTTTTCCCTATCCCCTTCCAGAGCATTTGCAGTTAAGGCTATGATAGGAATATGATCTTTCAAACCTTCTTTTTCTTCCCTGCGTCGAATTGCGGCAGTAGCCTGATACCCATCCATCACCGGCATTTGACAATCCATAAAAATAAGATTATAGGACTTTTCAGCTACCGCATCAACTGCTTCCTGACCGTTTACGACAAAAGTCACCTTACACCCAATCTTGTTGAGCATGGCGGAGACAACTTCCTGGTTGGTTTCATTATCTTCAGCCACGAGAACATGCATGGCCAATTGCTTTCTATTTCCAGCAATGGTGTGACTGGTCTTGGCAGAGTCCGGCAGAGATTTTCTTTCCATTTCCGGGGCTACCTCAAGCGGGAGGGTAAAAAAGAAATGAGATCCCTTTCCTGGTTCACTGTCACACTCTAAGACACCGCCCATGCATGAAACAAGTTCACTGGAAATAGCCAGACCAAGTCCTGTCCCACCATATTTACGGGTTGTAGAGCCATCTGCCTGTGAAAAAGGTTTAAACAGATGTGATCGAAGTTCGGGACTGATGCCGACTCCAGTATCATGAACCGATATCAGCAGCGCAACATGACGACTTTCCTCATTACTTGTTGCAACACGAATGACAACTTCACCTTTTTCCGTAAATTTAATTGCATTTGCAATAAGATTCGTGAGAACCTGTCGTATTCGAGTTGGATCTCCCTTCAGATTAATACAGGTTTCACGCGAGACAGTAACAACGAGTTCAAGGCCTTTGTCCTGAGCGTCTATGGCAAGCATCTGCTCGACATCTTGAAGTAAAAGTTTCAAATCAAAAGGAATGGATTCAAACTCTAATTTACCTGCCTCAATTTTTGAAAAATCAAGAATATCATTGATGATGGCTAACAGTAATTCACCTGAGCCCTGAATAGTTTCCGCAAACCTGCGCTGCTCAGAGGAAAGTTCAGTGTCCTGCAAGAGTTCAATCATGCCTAAAACTCCATTCATCGGAGTACGAATTTCATGGCTCATATTGGCCAGGAATTCGCTTTTTTCCCTATTGGCTATTGTTTCACTCTTAATTGCTAATTCAAGCTGACTGATCAAATTTATATTGGTGAAATGCATAGTCAAACTCTTTAGCAGCGCATCATGTTGCTGTTTTCCAATCCAAGCCATAAACATCCAAAAAAATAAAATAAAGAGTGCTAACTGCCAGGAAAAAGGCTTGGGGGATGTAAAAAGGAGACAGGATATTACAATTGGAAAAGGTGTACTATATACTATTTGTGCAAACCTGTTCATTGCAAGTACTGTCACAGCAATAACAAGCACTCCCACCATAATGAGAACAATAAAAGACTGTGAATAAACACTA
>JAOZQU010000148.1 GCA_029932055.1 Desulfocapsa sp. | reverse complement strand
AGCTAACTGAAAACACCATAATAATAAAAATTTCGTAACTTCAGTGTGATTTTGCAGACCTGGCTTTTGTGTATTTTTGACTAAAACTTCATGGAATCCGTCATTCCCGGAAACTACCCCGGACAAGCCCGAGTGTAGTTATCGGGAATGACGTACTTTTTAAAATAATATGTCTTAACAACAACACACTGAAGTTACAAAATTTCAACATAACAAAGCCTGTTTTCAGCTCAAACCAGGCACTGTTATTTTTCACCCTTCCCTCAAGAAGTTCTTGTCTTTCCATTTTTCTTTTGTTATACAGTGATGTTTTACTAGGAGCCTGTCCGAGAATAGGCATTTCTTCTCAAATCGAGGCATTTTGAAAAAATAAGCACAGGCATATAGTTAATATTCCGAGCATTATTTTTTCAAAATAACGAAGAGTTGTGGAGAAAGGGCATTCTCGGACAGGATCCTAGAGAAGGTTACGGTTTTTAAACTGTGGCCTTTCTTGTTTTTCAGAGTCGATGATATCCATCGATAAATTAACAACCTTAACACCTGGCCGTAAACACTAGGCCGCAAGAAGAGTAGAAACCATGACAGAGGAACTTAACCAGGCAACCCAGGACAACGACGAAGAGATGAGTTTTGCAGAACTCTTCGAAATGGAAGAAAACAATACAGTGGTTAACGTCGGTGACGTGGCCATCGGTACCATTATCGGTACTGTGGACGATTACGTCCTTGTAGATGTCGGAGACAAGGCAGAGAGCTACATTGCCAAATCCGAATTCCAGCTGGACGATGGCATTGAATTTAATGTTGGCGACACTTTTGAAGTATTTGTAGAACGCCGCAAAGATGAAGGCGGTCTCCTGCTGTCACGGGACAAAGCCATAGCTATTAAAGTATGGGAAGATATTGCCAAGATTCAGGAAGCAGATGAAACCATTGAAGGAAAAGTTGAAAATCGCGTCAAAGGCGGCATGTCCGTTAATATCGGCGTCCCTGCTTTCCTTCCCTATTCACAGATTGATCTGCGTCCGGTTAAAGATCTCGATGCTCTCATCGGCGAATCCTTTGATTTCAAAATCCTCAAGTTCAACCGTAAACGCAACAACGTTGTTATCTCCCGTCGTGCGATCCTCGAAGAGGCCCGCGCCAAACTTCGCGAGAAAATGCGTTCAGTTCTCGAAGAAGGACAGATTATCAAGGGAGCAATTACCAATATCACCGATTACGGTCTCTTCATCGATATGGGCGGCATGGACGGTCTCTGTCATATCACCGATCTTTCCTGGGGACGTGTATCCCATCCTGCCAAACTGTACAAAGTTGGTCAGGAACTGGAAGTCAAAGTTCTTAAATACGACAAAGATCACGACAGAGTTTCCCTTGGTATTAAACAGCTGAAAGCTGATCCATGGGCAACTGTTGCAGAGCGCTTCCCTGTTGGTGAGAAAACCATGGGTAAAGTTGTCTCCATTACCGATTATGGTGTCTTTGTTGAGCTTGAGGAAGGCGTTGAAGGTCTGATTCACGTTTCTGAAATGACCTGGTCTAAAAAACCACGGCACCCATCCAAGATGGTTACCGTTGGAGATGAACTTGAAATCATGGTGCTCAACATTGAGCCTGAGACCAAACGTATCTCTCTTGGCATGAAACAGCTTCTTCCCAACCCCTGGGATCTGGTTACCGATAACTACCCTGTTGGTTCTGTCATTGAAGGCAAAGTCAAAAACATCACCGACTTTGGTATCTTCATTGGTATCGAAGAAGGTATTGACGGTCTTATCCATGTTTCTGATCTTTCCTGGACTGAACGTATCAAACATCCATCTGAGAAATACTCCAAAGGAGAGACAATCCAGGCTGCGGTTCTCAAGATAGACAAGGAGCATGAGCGCTTCTCTCTCGGGATCAAACAGCTGGAGCCCGATCCATGGCAGGCTGCTTACAATAACTATCCCTCAGGAACCATCATTGAAGGGAACATTACCAACGTTACTGATTTTGGTGTCTTTGTTCAACTTGAAGAGGGAATTGAAGGACTCGTTCACGTTTCTGAAATTTCCAAAGACAAAGTTAAAACGCCAATTGGCATGTACGAGGTAGGCGACACGCTGAAAGCCATTGTTATCAACGTGTCTGCCAAAGACAGAAAGATAGGTCTTTCCATTAAGACCCTTGAAGAGGACGGAGAAGAGGGAGCTGCTGAAAACTACGCGAAAAAGAAGGAAGAGGCAGAAGCTTCTGCACCTTCGACCTTTGGCGATCTGCTCAAAGCTGCTGCCGGTGATGACAACGGAGAAGAATCTTCTTCCGAAGAGAAATAAGTCTTTCGTCAGCAATACGCGTCTAACAGGTTGTTTTACCGGAAAAGAAACTAACCCCGGTAAAACAACTTTTTTTATACCTGCTCCCTGTAATTGCACGACCAAAAACGGTAGGCGTTTACAGGATCTATGGTGTAGAAGAATTCATTTTCCCACTGCCTTTACAGGTAATAAGCTATAGCCATGCTAAAAAAAGAACTTGTTAATGAAGTAAGTAGTGAGCTTTCCCTCCACAAAAATGATGTAACAGCTGCTCTTGACATCATGCTCGCAACCATGGAAGGTGCCCTGAAAGAAGAGCGCAGAATAGAGCTCAGAGGATTTGGCAGTTTTGCTGTCCGAAAACGCAAAGCACGTTCCACAAAAAATCCTAAAACCGGAATTATCATGAATATTCCGGAACGAAAAACCATCCATTTTACCATGAGCAAATCACTGAAAGAGGCACTCATCAAGGAATAGCTGAACAGTTAGAGGAAAGGGGTGACATCTCCTTTGCCTTCCCTTAAAACTACTGGAAAATCTCCGGTAAGGTCAATGAGGGATGACGGGTCAGGATAGACATCGCCTCCATCTACAATCAGATCCACCTGTTTTCCATAAAGACCGTCTATGTCATAAGGATCTGCCATGGACGGTTTATCCTCTTCACTGGGGAGAGACACGTTAACCATTGGATTACCAAGGGTTTCGATCAACATTTGGCAGATTGGATTTTCCGGTACCCTGATACCCACGGTTTTCTGTTTAGTAACCATGGACTTGGGAACCAGTTTTGTTCCTGGAAGAACAAATGTATACGGGCCGGGAAGATTCTTTTTCAGAAGTCGATAAGCGACGTTTGAGACATGGGCATAATTACTGATATGTTTGAGATCTGAACACATAAAGGAAAAGGGCTTTCCTTTTGGCCTGTTCGTGATCTGAATAATTCTTTTGACTGCCTTCTGACAGGAAAAATCACAACCGATTCCGTAGCCGGTATCTGTTGGGTAACAGATAACTGCTCCGCGCTTTAGGCGATCTACAACCTGTTGAACTAGCCTCTGCTGAGGATTGTCTGGATTTATTGCAAGCAACATTACTATTCTCCTTTTTTTGCAATAGAACAGACTTACGCAGGGAAGGCAAAACTAATATCGTTTTGATCTTTTTCTGTTCAATGCTAAAATAGCCTGTAGTTTTACCTGCTCCATACAACTATATCGGCCAGATGAGTATAACAGCATTATCTTATTACTCTTATCTGTCCTACTTTTCATTTGAATTCTGAAAAAAAGGAGCTCTCATGTTACCTGATAATATAGAAGTTGCCCTTACCTTTGATGATCTGCTTCTCTGTCCTGCAGCATCTCAAATACTCCCCAACGAAGTTTGCCTTACAACCAGACTTACAAACACTCTCAATCTGAATGCCCCACTGATAAGTGCTGCCATGGACTCGGTTACCGAACACCGGACAGCCATTGCCATGGCCCGTGAAGGCGGTCTTGGTATCATCCACAAAAACATGCCTATTGAGATGCAGGCCAAAGAGGTTGAACGGGTCAAAAAATCGGAATCCGGAATGATCATAGACCCGATTACGGTTACGGAAACTCACTCGGTGGCTGAAGTGGAAAAAATAATGGCCAAGTACAAAATCTCCGGGCTTCCTGTTTTACGAGACGGAAAACTTGTGGGAATTGTCACCAATCGTGATCTCCGTTTTGTCTCCGACGATGATCTACGGGTGGGCGAATTGATGACCAGTAAAAATCTGGTGACCGCCAAAGTGGGAATTAACCTTGAACATTCCAAAGCTCTTCTCCATGAGCATCGGATCGAGAAATTACTGATTGTTGATGATAACGGGGATCTCAGCGGCCTGATTACCATAAAAGATCTTGAAAAAATAAAAAAATATCCCATTGCGGCTAAAGACGAAATGGGAAGGCTTCTTGTAGGCGCTGCCCTTGGTGTGGGCAATGATATTGAAGCTAACGGCCAGAAACTGGTTGATGCAGGTGTCGATATTGTGGTAGTTGATTCAGCACATGGTCACTCTCAAGGCGTACTTCTGGCTGTGGAAAAAATTAGGAGCACCTTCCCGGATCTTCTAATTATTGCCGGTAACGTTGCCACTGGCGAAGGCACTGAAGCACTGATAAAAGCCGGAGCAAACTGCGTAAAAGTTGGTGTCGGCCCCGGTTCCATCTGTACCACCCGTATTGTTGCAGGCGTAGGTGTTCCTCAAATGACAGCTATTCAAAAAGCTGTAGCGGTCGCCTCCAGATACGATGTACCCATTATCTCCGACGGCGGCATCAAACATTCCGGGGAATTGGCCAAGGCCATTGGCGGCGGAGCTCACGCAATCATGATCGGCTCTCTTTTTGCCGGGACTGATGAAACTCCAGGGGAAACGTTTCTCTACCAGGGACGAACCTACAAAGGATACCGCGGAATGGGATCACTTGGCGCCATGCGTAAAGGATCATCGGATCGCTATTTTCAATCTGACGTTTCCAGCCAGTCAAAGCTTGTTCCGGAAGGCATTGAAGGCAAGGTTCCTTATCGCGGGCCCCTTGCCAATGTTATTTATCAGCTCCTTGGCGGGCTCAGATCAGGAATGGGATATGTTGGTGCTGCGACCATTGAAGAGTTGCGGGAGAAAGCAAAGTTTGTCAGAATATCCGCTTCCGGACTACGCGAATCTCATGTCCATGATGTCATAATTACTAAAGAAGCTCCCAACTACCGTACTGCCTAACAAAAAAGATAAAAATGAATATTCATGACGAAAAAATTCTGATCCTTGATTTCGGCTCCCAGACCACTCAGCTCATTGCCAGACGTATCCGTGAGCAAAAAGTCTATTGCGAGATCCACCCATTTTCCACATCGCTAGAGACAATCAAGGCTATGAATCCAACCGGCATCATTCTTTCCGGTGGCCCACGCTCGGTCTACGATGCGGATGCTCCCCTCTCAGATCCTGCCATCTTTGATCTTGACCTGCCAATCCTGGGAATCTGCTACGGAGCCCAGCTCATGATGCAGCAGCTTGGCGGCAAGGTGGAAAATGCTGACAAACGTGAATTTGGCAAAGCAGACCTTAGCGTCCAGTACACAGAAGGACTTTTTGCAGGGCTTGCAACAGGAGCTGCCAGACACCAGGTGTGGATGAGCCATGGCGACCGTATCGAAGTCATTCCCGATGGCTTTAAAGTAACGGCAGCCAGCGAACATTCACCTTATGCAGCCCTTCGTCACACTTCAAAGCCCTTTGTTGCTGTTCAATTTCACCCCGAAGTTGTCCACACCCTTATCGGCACAGATGTTCTGCGCAACTTTATTTTTGGACTCTGTAAATGCAGCCCCAGCTGGACCATGGCTTCCTTTATTGAATCCACGGTTCAGGGCATCCAAAAAAAAGTTGGGACAGCCAAGGTAATCTGTGCCCTTTCAGGTGGTGTTGATTCATCTGTCACTGCAGCACTCGTTCATAAGGCCATTGGCAACCAGCTCACCTGCATTTATGTAGATAACGGGCTCATGCGCATTGGAGAGAGTGAAGCCATCCTTCGTTTCTTCCGTGAAAAAAGCCATTTGAAAGTCATTGCCGTAGATGGCATCGACTTCTTTCTCAGCGAACTCGACGGTGTCCTTGATCCTGAGATTAAAAGAAAACGAATTGGCCTGGGTTTTATCAAAATATTTGAAGAAGAGGCTGCAAAACTTGGCGATGTCAACTTCCTTGCCCAGGGAACCCTTTACCCGGATGTCATTGAATCTGTCTCTTTTATGGGAGAAGCCCCCATTAAATCCCATCACAATGTTGGTGGGCTCCCGGAAGTCATGAAGCTCGAGCTCATCGAACCCCTGCGTGAACTCTTCAAGGATGAAGTTCGGCTGCTTGGTCTTGAGCTGGGGCTACCCGAAGAAGCCATTTATCGTCAGCCTTTCCCTGGCCCGGGCCTTGGTATCAGGATCATGGGCGAGGTAAACAAAAAACGCCTCGATATCCTGCGTCAGGCCGATGTCATAGTACTTGAAGAAATGAAAAAGAGCGGCTGGTACCGCAAAGTGTGGCAATCCTTTGCCGTGCTCCTGCCTATCCAGACCGTGGGAGTTATGGGTGATGGCCGTACCTATGAAAATGTTATTGCCCTGCGCTCCGTTGATTCCAAAGATGCCATGACTGCTGACTGGTCAAAACTTCCCTATGATCTTCTGGGCATCATATCCAACAGAATCATCAACGAGGTACGTGGCGTCAACCGTGTTGTCTTTGATATTTCCTCAAAGCCTCCTGCCACTATTGAATGGGAATGAGATGACCGGTTTTCGGTTTTCAGTTTGGGGTTTTCGGTAAAAGACTTACAAAATCATATTCCTCTTAGGTCTGTCTGTCATGCAGTCTAATACTCTTTATATTGCCTCCCTTGAGCCTGAGGCCGGCAAACTCGTTGTTACCATGGGAATCATGGAAATCCTCACCCGCTCCATGGGCAATGTTGCCTTCTTTCGTCCGGTTATTGATACAGACAGAGATCTGGATCCGGACATTGAACTCATCCGAGGACGCTACTGTCCGTCTATGAGTTATGAAGACTGCTTCTGTTTCCAGGCCTCTGAAGTAAAAACATTTGTGGCTGAAGATAGAATCAAGTTCTTTCTTGAAGAGCTTATTAACCGCCTTAGCAGCTTAAAAGAACAATATGATTTTGTCCTCTGCCAGGGCCTGAATTCCACATCGTTTCTCTCTGCCTTTGATGTAGACATCAATATAGAAATTGCCAAAAACCTTGGTTGCCCATTCATTGGGGTCATCAATGGTATGGATCAGACTCCCCGGGATATTGCCAAGGAAATCAAAATCACTGAAGACGCCATTGCTGAAACAGGTTGTGCGCATTTTGCCACCTTTGTCAATCGTATGGCCGAAGACACCTTTGGAGTGCTGGAGGTGGAACTTGATGATCCTGATGAAGCTGACGGAGTACCTGTCTTTCTTCTACCGGAAAACAGAGAACTGGACAAACCATCTCTTGCTGACATCAGTGAAGCGCTGAACTGTATAAATGTGCGGGATACAAACGATGGCATGGATCGTATCGTCAAGCAGTTCAAAATCGCGGCCATGACCATGGAGCATTTTCTCGACCATGTTGAAGATGGTGATCTTATCATTGTCCCGGGTGATCGCAACGACATCATTCTTGCATCCCTGTCCACTCTTCTCTCCGCAAACTATCCAAATGTTGCTGGGATTCTACTCTCCGGAGGATTTCAACCCGGTCCCAATACCATGCGCCTGATCACGGGCCGGGAGCAATTTATTCCCCTGCTCAGTGTCAACACCGACACTTACAGCACAACCAGCAATGTTGCAGCAGTACCCGCTCTTATCAATCCCGGTGATGAACGTAAGATTGCCCTGGCTCTTGGCCTCTTTGAGACTCATGTTGATGGAGAACGTATCCGGAGCATGGCAGCACTCACCAGCACCCCTGATACCATGACTCCGGTGATGTTTGAATATGGCCTCTTTGAACGTGCCCGCTCAGAAAAAAAACACATTGTACTGCCGGAGTCCAGTGACGAACGAATTCTAAGGGCAACGGAAATCCTGCTCCGGCGCAATGTGGTAAATATCACCCTGCTGGGAAATCCGGATGAAATAAAATCTCGTGCTGCTTCCCTTGGCTTGGATCTGCACGGTGCAAAGCTCATTGATCCATCAAACTCTGATCTTACCGAAAACCTCATCCAGACCTTTTATGAACTGCGTAAACATAAAAACATGACTCCGGATGGTGCCCGGGATGCCTTAACAAACCCATCCTATTTCGGAACCATGATGGTGTACCAGGGAATAGCAGACGGCATGGTCTCAGGTGCCATTCACACCACAGCCGACACCATCCGTCCTGCATTGCAGGTCATCAAAACCATTCCGGGCATCTCCGTAGTTTCATCTGTTTTCCTCATGTGTCTGGATACACGTGTCCTGGTTTATGGGGATTGTGCTGTGAACCCGGATCCTGACGCTGCACAACTTGCTGAAATTGCGATATCTTCAGCCGACACAGCCGCTACATTCGGTATAGAGCCGCGAGTAGCCATGCTCTCCTATTCCACCGGAGCATCGGGCAAGGGAGCAGATGTCGTGAAGGTGCGGGAAGCCACACGCATTGCCAGGGAAAAGCGACCGGATCTTCTCATTGAAGGACCTATCCAGTACGATGCCGCCATTGATCCAACGGTTGCCAGGACTAAAATGCCGGACAGTCAGGTGGCAGGACGAGCAACAGTTTTCATCTTTCCGGATCTCAACACCGGAAACAATACCTACAAGGCTGTGCAACGTTCATCCGGTGCCGTTGCAATTGGTCCTGTTCTGCAGGGCTTGAACAAACCGGTAAATGATCTCAGTCGTGGCTGTCTTGTCACTGATATTATTAACACTGTGGCAATTACTGCAATACAGGCACAATCTGTCCAAAAATGACCAATGACATAAAGGAACTATTTACTGCTACCTGAACGAAAACCATTGATGGCCAAAAATAAATTCGAAGCACGAAATACGAAACAAAATTTAAAACAAAAAACATGAAAAACGACAAACAACTGCAAAAACAATATGATGGAAGGTCGTTTTTTGTCATTCTAAATTTGTCAGTTTTTCTTTTATTGTTTCGTATTTCGAATTTAGATATTCGAATTTT
>JAOZQU010000147.1:6176-9047 GCA_029932055.1 Desulfocapsa sp. | reverse complement strand
TAGTCACACAGTTGGGTTAGGCATTCAAGAAAAACTGCAGGTTAACTTTCTTCCTCCTCAACAACAAGGAAAAGATTAGGTTGGCCATTCAGTAACCGGATAGCATTCTATTTTTTCAAACTATAAAGTGCGGAGTACCTTATAGCTTCCACCCCGACACCAGTATCACGATAAATCAGCTGGTTCCAGTAAACTGATGAGTGAATTTCAATTGTCTATCTTACAGCTATTTCCAATAAATTCACCTTCTGGGATATTAAGCTGAATTGTCTCCACAAGCTGCATGGAAGCCTGTATGTTATCCACCGTTTTCACATTGCCTTGATATGTCTCTGTGTTGGCTGAAGCTGTACTACTGATTGTACTGACATAAACAGAAATCACTAAATTCGAACTCCCATCTAGCTCCATTTGGAAGTAATATGATTTTCCATTAGACAGTGCATAGCTGAAGCTGCCAGTTAGAGATCCACAACCAGAAGCTACTAGGTTCCAGGAGAAAGATTTGGTTCCAGGTGTTGTAGGCACCCATCCCTCCCAGGTAGATGCAGTTGAACAATTGGTGGCAATGGATTTTTTCGTAACACCGGAACTGGTAAGATAAAATGTTGTTGATGAGCTTGGACAGCATACATCTAACCCTGCTCCCCATTGCGGATTGGGCTGTGGTTTTGACTCACCTACAATGATAGCGGCTAAGAACATTGGCCAGGGATTACTTGAAGATGGAGGCGAAGAAGATGGTGTCCAGACAACCCTGTCAACCCAACCGCAGTCTGACCCTGACGATACAATACCGTCCTTAGTAAAAGCCCATTTTAAAATATGTGCACCTGTACCACTGATGGCAAAGATCTTTTGAGCCCAGTTCGTCGAGCCACTTATGCTGCCAGCTTGCTCAACACCATCAACATAGAAACGTAAATAATCATAACTACTTTCTGAAGATACCTTCCAGTAAAAACTTATCGTCCCAGCTCTATAAATAGCGGTTTGCATATACGACGTCTGACTGTCAGATATATCACCGCTTTGTGCTGCATCTCCTCCATAATAAGTCGTTATGGTTTGAGCAAGCCAATCAGCATTACCCCCAGTTGTCCATATAAGTGATACATTATCTACTGCTTCACCCAAAGTTGGAGATGTACTAGATGCTGCGAGAAGATCAATCCTTGGTTTGGTCACACCGGATCGCGTCACATTAGCTCCATTCGTTTCCAGCAAGGTTTCAATCTCACTGACCGTCCAAGCGTTGTTAATATCTCTCATAACTGCAAAGGCTCCTGTGACATGGGGCGCAGCCATAGACGTTCCGTTCCATGAGTCATAAGAAGTGTTAGAAGTTGCAGTGGAAGAGTAGATGTCTGAACCAGGTGCCAGCAAATCTACCATGGTTGCATGGTTTGAGTAACTGGCCACTGTGTCTGTGTTATTCAGTGTGGCTCCGACAGTGATGGCTGAAGAGATACAACCAGGGCTACCAACATAACCGTCCCACCCATTATTTCCGGATGAGATGACTGTTGCTATATTTGCCGAGCGGAGGTTGTCAATGATAGCCTTTCTGGAGTCTGAGTCACAAAAGCTTGAATACTGGCCACCACCAATGCTCATGTTTGCTGCGGCAATGGCATAGGTAGTGCGCAAGGCATACACTCTCTCCAGTCCTAATAGCTGATCAGAAGTATAAGAAAGAACACACGGAACGGGAGATGAACCGCATTGGGCTGCACTATCAAATCTGGAAAAGACCTGGATCGCAATAACATTTGCGGCAGGAGCTACTCCTGTCCCTGGAGCCCCACCTGTTCCAGCCGCAATACCAGCAACATGGGTGCCGTGAGAGCATCCATCAATGGTAGTAGAGCAATTTACCCCAGATCCAGATCCTGTCTGAGATTCCAAGCCGTTTGGACATACAGATGTTGCATTGTGTGGACTGTAGTTTGAGCTGTAACAAGCCTCGGAAACTACTTTGCCGAAATCTAAAAACACATGGGTCTTGCGAACTCCTGTGTCCAAAACAGCTACAGCAAAGCCATCCCCATTGTATCCCTGTTGATGCACATCATCAGCATTAATAAAGGGAATGCTCTGATTCAGGGTTGGTGGTACTGGTATATCTTCTTCAATGTCTGAAATTCCAGGGTCGATTGATAATGCTTCCAAGGCTATGGCATCAACTTCCATCGCCATGTAAGGAATCGTTGCAAACTTCTTGACATTTGAAATGTTATGGCCTGCTAACCGATTGAGAATATCGACTTGAGCTTGAGAAATTTGAGATTGTTGAGCTTGAACGTCTTGCACCAAGGAGAGTAACCCTTCTGGTTGGAAGCTTACTGTTGTCAAATGTATAATTATGCGGACAGTGCCCATTGCTTTTGCTTTGTCCAGTAGCATTGTGTGGTCAACCTTATCCACGTTCTCGGAAAAAACGAAGGCTGGATTGATTGCCACTGATAATGAGATTAGAACGGCCAAAATACATGAATTTGGTATTTTCATATTTTTTCCTGATTACCACCAATCCTCAGCCAGCTTCAACTAATGCTGTGGATTGGTTTTGAGTAAATTGCAGCATAAGCCTGCGACGGTATAATTGAACCCAGGCCGAGTGTTGGCACTGCATCACTGGTACGATTCAGTAGGGCGTTGCGTAGTCCCTGCGCAAACCCAGGTTGTGATACCAACCCCATAGACATGGACTAGTTGATCATACTTCAACCAGCCAGGAATAAGCCACAGATTATACAGGACTGGTGTTTCCATATTCACTGGCCAGTGAACAGGTACAGCGAGTATCCTCCCTCCAGCCATGCTTGCCACAATGGCTTAACAGAGTGTCCACTATTTCAAGAGAATACC
>JAOZQU010000147.1:0-6076 GCA_029932055.1 Desulfocapsa sp. | reverse complement strand
GGGCAAAACTTTCCTATTAATACAATAGCTTATTGAAAATGGTGTCGTGTCCAAAAAATTTCGCAATCTCAGCAAATCATAGTAACAAAAAAAGCAATATGAGACACATTGCTATATAAGACAGCCCCACCACCTTCCATCTTCCCATAATTTTTTCTGCTTTACGCAGGTGCGGGACAAGCCTGCTTATGAAGATAACAAGTCTATCTTGTTGTGGCTTTTGGTGTTCTTTTTCCTGCAACAAACTCGTTACAGTATCCATAATTGTATCAAAACCGATTTTTCTCTTTTGATCATTCGCTTCAACTTTTGTTGTGAATGAAATTCGGCGCCAGATAAAAAACAGAAGGCAACCGCCTGCAACTGGCCATACTCCCTGCAGGAGTTTTATACCTGCCACGGAATGGCTCGCAAAGTTGTTGGCCCCTGGCCACAGCCAGAGGGGCACTGCAACAGCAACACAACTGAGAGCGAAAATTATTCGACTCACTGTCCTACCAGGCTTATCGCTCCCTCGGCTGTACCTGATCACAGCCATGAAGTGGAGCATGAGTATGGTTGTGCCAATTGCGGTCACGGGCAGAAAAAATGCACTCAGGCCATACCAGGGATCCCCTAGGTTTACTGCGAGTTCCTTAAACGCTGTTTTGGCAATAGCTCCGCTTGTAAAAGGCAACCCTGCCAGGGCCAGGGCTGGAAGGAGGATGGCGGCCAGCTGCAGCTGCGACAAAATCTTTCCTTGACGTTCAACCAGGTCATAGCCAAAAAACAGGCTGCTTTTTGCCAGGGAATGATGCACGACATAAATGATGAGTACAGGTGTGGCATGAAGTCCTGCATTTTGATCAAAAAGACCCATACCAAAAATGACGGTTATCAGCCCCATCTGACTGATACTTGATCCACCAAGCACAGCCCCTGCCTGTTTACTGTTCAAACCAGCGACAACCCCATAAACGGCTGCAAGTCCACCCGCAACAATGAACAGCACGGCTCCCTTCGGACAGGATATCTGCCCCAGGGGAAGAAAACGCAGCCAACCCAGGATACCTGCGTTGACCATGGATCCGGCAAGGGCTGCAGCGGCTGGAATGGGTGTGGTCTGGTAGGCAGGCATCATCCAACCGTGGAGAGGCAGGGCACCGATCTTAACACCAAAGCCGACAAAGAGTAAAATAAGGATCAGGGGACCGTAAGAAACTCCTGCAAAATCCTCAAGAACCGTACTTCCACTGGTGTGCACCAAAATAATCAGGGCGGTAAACAGCGCAACTTCGCCGATCATCACCAGAAGAAGATAGCGGCGCCCGGCACGTATGGCCTCCTCACTTCCCTTGTGAACCACCAGGCCATAGGCAGCAAAACTCATCATGGCAAAAAAGAGATAGTAGCCAAGCATGCCTTTGGCGAGAATGAGGCCAAAGTTACCCGCCATAGCAGTCAGAAAGAACATATGAAAACGCACCTGATCGTTGTCATCTTTCAGCAGACTACGGCTGCCGAATCCAGCCAGCAACCAGACAAAACCTGAGAGAAGAAGAAAGATTCTGCCGGTTTCATCAAGCCCCATACGACCGCCCATAAAGAACCAGCCAACTTCCACAACCACATCACAGGGCGCTGTTAAAGCAATAAGAAGGGCCGGTACTGTTGCCAATGGAAGCAGGCGTAAAACTCTCACCCTTAATGGTGTGCAACAGAGTATTACCATCATCAGGGGTGTCCCTGCCGCCAATGACAAAATCAAGGCATACATTGTTGTCTGCAGACCAGCAGGAGTCATAGACCATACCCCCTGACAATAAAACGAACCCAGGCCAACGGACTGATCTGGGCATTAGCCACTAAACCTGCGGCCAGGACGATAAAGGCAGTAACAAGAGGAGGTACAAGCAGCATCAAACTGGTCTCATAACGGCCAATGTACATCTCTTCAGGCCATTCTCCCTTCTGTTTACCAAACCAGGCACTGGTCAGGATCGGCAGAAAATACCAGGCGTTGAGGAGGCTGCTCACAACAAGTACCAACAGCAGCCACCAGTTTCCTCCAGCCAGACCACCAAGACCCAGATACCACTTACTGACAAAACCGACGGTCGGCGGGATGCCGATCATGCCAAGGGCACCAATGGAAAATGCCGCCATGGTAAGCGGCATGCGGCGGGCCACTCCACTCATCTCGCTGATACGATGAATGCCAAGGGTTTCTGCAAGATTTCCTGCGCAGAAAAACAGGGTGATTTTCATCAGGCCCTGATGTACGAGATGGATAAGGCCGCCAATGACTGCCAGAGGCTGATCAACCATGCTCATTCCCAGAGCAATATAAGAGACCTGGCTGATGGTAGAATAGGCAAGTCGTCGTTTAAGATCATCCTGCTGCAAGGCGCGGATCGATCCGTAGAAAATGGTAACAGTGGCAACAGCAGCAAGCAGGGGCAGAACCCCTAAAAGGAGTAGATTTTGTGCTCCGTACACATCGAGAACTATCCGGATAATACCAAAAGCCCCGGCCTTGACCACGGCTACGGCATGTAAGAGAGCGCTCACCGGCGCAGGTGCCACCATGGCCTGGGGCAGCCAGCCATGCAGAGGAACAAGTGCGGCCTTGACCCCGACACCAATTATCAGCAGGACAAAGATAATGGTCAAAACCGGCCCGTGAGAATCAAGATACGATGGGGAAAATCCTGCTGCTGAAAAATCCACCGGCCCGACAACGGCCTGCAGCCAGACAACAGCTACAAGAAAAACAGCACCACCACTAAAGGCATAGATGAGATAATTACGGCCTGCCCGTAAAGATTTTTCAGTACCGCGATGGATAACCAGCGGATAGGTGGTAAGCGTCAGCATCTCATAAAAGAGGAGAAAGGTAACCAGGTTACCTGCCAGGGCAATACCGATGGTCACGGTCACACAAAGACTGAAATAGCCGAAAAAATGACTGCGGTTGGGTGAACCTTCAAGATAGCCAACTGCATAAATGGTGGTCAACAGCCAGAGTACACTAGACAGGGTGGCAAACAGGGCGGACAGCGGGTCACCATTTAACAGCAGCTCCACGCCAGGAATAAGCGGGATTCGAATTTCATAGACATGACCGTAATAAATTCCAGCATTCATGACCAGAATCAGTGCTATTTTCAATATTGATCCGCAGAGGTTAAGACGCGTGCGCAGACGATGTTTCTCCTCAGGCAGGCAGAAGATAATGATACCCGGGATAAATGAACTGAGCAGTATGGCTATCAGAAGGAGTTGTCCGGAATTCATGGCAGGGCTCCCGGAAAGATCAGGGCAAGTCCAGTGCTCCCCTGTGATAAAATGTGCAGAGGCCAGGGGGCGAACAGGCCGAGAAACAGGGAGATTAAGGCAAGGATCAGGGCCGGCCACTCCAGGAGCGGAGAAAGGGGTTCAGGTGTGTCCAGAACATCCCCTTCGGGAATGACAAAGAATTGTGACATGACCCTGAATACATAGATCATTGCCAATAGACTGCCGGTCATAATCACCAATACCCACCACCACTGTGAGGATGCAAACGACGAACTGAGCAGCATCCATTTGGCAATAAAGGCTCCTGACGGCGGCAGCCCCATAAGACTGACCCCGGCAATACCGTAGGCAAAAACAGTAACCGGCAGGCTGGCTCTCACCCCGCCCAAATCCTTGATCCGATCATGCCCGAGATGCAGATAAACAGATCCTGCCGCCATGAACATTGCTGATTTTGCACAGGCATGGGTCAGGGCCATAAAAATTACTATGGACCACACCTCTGCCCCCTCAGTAATCCTGCTAAGTGGAAAAGCGACGAAAAGATAACCAAGCTGGGACACGGTGGAATAGGCCACCATCAGCTTCAGTCTGTGCTGACGCATGGCCTGTATCGCACCCCAGAGAATTGCAATCGCACCCAGCGTTCCCATAAAATTCAGGGCCGGCATGGTGACAATGGGTGCAAACAGCTCGAACCAGAAGCGGAACAACAGGTAAAACGATGCCTTGACCACCAGGGCGGAAAGAATGACGCTTACCGGAGCCAGGGCATTGGCATGGGCCGGAGGCAGCCAGAAATGGAGTGGAACCAGAGCGGTTTTCAACAGCAGGCCGACACTCAGCAGGGCCAGGGCAGCACCCATCCCTGATTCATTGCCGGCAAGATTTCGCAACAAAGTCAGATCCAGCACTCCACATGTTCGATAGAGAAAAACAATGCCCAGAAGATAAGTGAGTGATCCCAGGAGGCTGATAAGCAGATAACGAAAGGATGCCCGCTGGGAAGCAGGTTTCCCGGAAAGAGCTGCCAGAGAAGCCGCTGAGATTCCAATAAGCTCAAGGGTAACATACAAGTTAAAGATATCGCCCGAAAGAAACAGACCATTCAAACCAGTCAGCAGCAACATCCAAAGGGGCCAGAAATAGCGTTGTTGACGTTGATGACGGAAGGCACGTACCGGGTCGGAAATACGATGAGAAAAATATCCCCGGGCATACAGAGTAACACCAAGGCCCGTAATGGCAGTCATCAACAGCATAAGCAGGGCTGGACCATCAGTTCGCAAAGTGATACCTAGCGGCGGCTGCCAACCGCCGATATAACTGCGCATAGGGCCGAAATTAAGCAGTTGCCAGATGAGGAAACAAACCACGAGGAAATTGGCCAGGGCAGCAGCTAGAGCAATGATAAAGATCTTGCGGTTAAACAGAAAACAGAGCAGACCTGCAATCAGAGGCAGAATTACGGGAGCAATTATCCATGACGCACTGTCTACATGGAAAATCACGCCCCGGTTTCCTTTATGTCTTCAGACTGTTTTGTTCCCTTCAACAGGGTAATATTTGATGTCTCCTGTACCCGACAGGCCAGGATCAGGGCAAGCGCTGTGACACTCACCGAGACCACAATACCTGTCAAAACCATGGCATGGGGAACGGGGTCAATTTCTCCCTGCCCCAAAGGGATATAGGCAGTGGCAACAAGAATAAGAAAAACTCCGGTGCCCATGACATTAACCGCCAGAATCTTGCGCAGCGGATGGGAATGGATAATCAGGGTGAAGAACCCCATCCCAAAGAGTATCAGGCCGGTCAAACTATAGAGCAGGGTTGTGATCATGGAATACCTCAGTCAGGAACGTCATCTTCAGGACGGCCACCACCAAAAAGCAGTGCCAGAGTAAGACCAATGGAGAGGGCGCAAACGGTCTCGATGAGGAGAATTAACCAGCCGGCAGTTCCTTTGGGATAAGCAAGCAACTCACCGGTAAAAAAAAGACAACAAAGAGCGGTCCCAACAAAAACCAGCGGCCCCAGGATCAGTCCAATGCGGAGAACAAAGGCGGGTACAGCACGCAACCAGTCAAGTTCACTCACTAACAGCAGAACCCCTGCAGCACCCAGGATGGCACCGCCCTGAAATGCTCCTCCTGCCAGGTGACTCCCCTGCCACACCAGATACGCAGCAACCAGGCACAAGACCGGGGTGAGCAGACGGACGACTCCCATCTGTACCGGGCTGATATCAGTTTTCAGATTGGAAACAGGGGCCTTTGTCAGAGACCAGACACCGATCACGGCAAGCAGCAGCACCATGACCTCCAGCAAAGTGTCATAGCCGCGAAAATTAAGCAGCACTGCAGTCACCGGACTTTCCACGCCACTCTGCTCCTGTAGAGAAGCAACAGTATCTGCAAGCCCTGGAAAATTTTCGGGAATGGTGCAGAGAATAGTGCCAAGCAGTGCAATCAGACAAAAGACAAGGCACAGGAACAGCAATTGATATGCATCAAACCGCCTGTGTCTGTTTCGAGTCTGTCCCTTGATCTTCTTCTCTGTGCTCATCAATGTCAAGTCTACGTTCCCCCTTACGGGTTCGGTTCATCCGCCTGAGGGCGGCAAGAAAAAGCGGTCCTGTAAGACCGGCACCAAGCGCTGCCTCAGCCAGGGCCACATCCGGCGCCCTCATTCTAACCCAGGCAAGAGCCATCAACAGGCCAAAAGAAATAAACAGGATTACCGCCTTGAAGATATCTTCGCTGCCGAGCAGACGCCAGCCAAGCCACAGCAGGGT
>JAOZQU010000015.1 GCA_029932055.1 Desulfocapsa sp. | reverse complement strand
TACTTGATAACATGGACATAGAAAAGGAACGAGGGATCACAATCAAAAGCCAGACGATCAGCCTGCCTTACACTGCTGATGATGGAAAAAATTACATCCTCAATCTTGTGGATACTCCCGGCCATGTAGATTTCAGTTATGAAGTTTCAAGAGCTCTCAGTTCCTGTGAAGGTGCACTCCTGTTAATCGATGCTGCCCAGGGAGTTGAAGCCCAGACCCTTGCTAATCTCTATCTTGCCATGGAGAACGATCTTGAAATCATACCAGTCATCAACAAGATCGACCTCCCTTCAGCAGAACCTGAAAAAGTAGCGAATCAGATAGAAGAAGATCTTGGTCTTGATGGCGAACTCATCCAACACTGTTCTGCAAAAACCGGTCAGGGTGTTAAAGAAATACTGGAAGCCATTGTCAAGCACCTGCCACCACCTGAAGGTGACCCTGATGCGCCGCTTCAGGCATTGATTTTTGATGCCAATTACGACCCGTTTCGAGGAACCATCATCTCAATAAAAATGGTAAACGGAACAATCAAATCCGGGGACATTATCAAATTCATGTCCAACAATGCAGAATACAGAGTTGAAGAAGTTGGACTCTTCAAAATAAAAAGAGAACCTGTTAAGCGTTTAAGTGCGGGAGAAGTCGGATATATTCTTGCCGGCGTAAAGACTGTCAGTGATACCAGACCGGGTGACACCATTACTCTTGCTGATAATCCATCCACCAAAGCATTGGCAGGCTTTAAGGAAATACAGCAAGTTGTCTTTTCCTCTATTTATCCCATATCAACTGATGAATATGAAGATCTGGCAACAGCCCTTGAAAAACTGCAACTTAATGATGCAGCATTAACATACCAAAAAGACACTTCTGCTGCCCTTGGCTTTGGCTTTCGCTGCGGATTCTTAGGCCTGCTGCACCTTGAAGTAATTCAGGAACGGCTTGAACGTGAATTTGACATCTCACTGATCCTTACCGTTCCATCTGTTAAATACAATTTCTACTTAAAAGACCAGACTACTCTGGAAGTGGATAATCCCGCCTATTTTCCCGACCCCATGCTGATCGACAGGGTTGAAGAACCGTACATTAAAGCCACCATTCTCATCCCTGATAGATACATGGGCGCATTAATGACCCTTTGTATGGAGCGGCGCGGCGAAAACACCAACTATCACTATCCAATGCCGGGCAGGATTGAATTTACCTGCGAATTGCCCCTGGCGGAAGTCATTTATGATTTTTACGACAGGCTGAAATCCATCACTCAGGGGTATGGCTCATTTGATTACGAGCTATACGATTATCGCAAAAGTGATCTGGTAAAACTGGATATCCTGGTAAATGGAGAGATTGTTGATGCACTCTCCCAGCTCGCTCACCGGGACAATGCGCGTGCACGTGGCCTTCGTGCCTGTGAACGCTTAAAAGAAGAAATCCCCAGACAGATGTTTAAAATTGCCATCCAGGCTGCCATTGGTGGAACCATTGTGGCCCGAACTAATATTTCTGCACTGCGTAAAGACGTTACAGCCAAATGCTATGGTGGTGATATCAGCAGGAAACGAAAACTTCTGGAAAAACAAAAAGCAGGAAAAAAACGGATGAAGACAGTGGGTAATGTTGATATTCCACAAAAAGCTTTTCTAGCAGTTTTAAAATCTGATCAGTGAGACAAGTCACTCCAAAAAAAAAGCTGATAATCATTTTTTGATCATCAGCTCTTTTTTTAACTTCCTATATATGGTGTGATGCCTACCTCTCTTGCCTGCAGCTTTCCTTCAGGGGACATTTTTTACCATTGAGCACATCCACTCCCTTCTGAGCCATAATGCTCAAAATCTCCTCTTCAGTGAACTGGCAATCCTTCTGGTTGGATATATAGACAAGACAATCCATACATATATTAAAAGAATATTCGTCAACTTCTTTAATCATTTCCCAGCAGAGTTTTGCAGCATTTTCCTTAGCAGGACATTTCTGGGATTCATGACATTTCATGATTTCCCAACATGGCCATTCTGTACGAAGTGACATAACAAAGCTCCTCATAGAGAGTTGCATTACACAACCAGTCAACATTGCAATATATCTACAGTGTCATTCACAGGTACCTCTACCAAAGTCCCTATGTACCAATAGAATAAAAAGATCTAATCTATTTTAGCAAAAGATGCAAGAGCTCTCTCCAGCTCTTCCTTGCCTTGACCATTCTTAGCAGAAAAAAGAATGCGCTGGCTACTGTTTATAGTGTGACCTGCATCTAATGCTGCAGCATTCTTCAGTCTTGCGTTACCCGAAAGTTTATCCGCTTTGGTATACACAGGCAGGTACGCAATGTTTTTCTGTTTCAACCAGGAAATCAATTGAGTGTCCTGAACCTTGGCACCATGCCGAATATCCATAATAACAACGACACAGCTGAGGGTCGTACGTGTTTCCAGATAACTGGTAATAAGAGTTTGCCAGTTGTTCTGCATCCCCTTAGATACCCTTGCAAAGCCATATCCCGGCAGATCAACAAAATAGGCCTGATCAGCAAGCTGAAAGAAATTAAGCCCTTGGGTTTTCCCTGGCCGTCCACTGACTTTAACCAGTCCTTTCCGCCCAACAAGGGTATTAATCAGAGATGACTTACCAACATTCGATCTGCCGGCAAAAGCAATTTCAGGGAGTGTTGCAGGTGGCAGCTGAGCGAGTTTGTGAACACTCAGCAGAAATTTGATATCTACAAATTTCATATTACCTTACTGAGTTTATATTCGATAATTCCTTCAGCCCCGCCTTTGATGAGTGTTGGAATCAAATCCCTTACCACATCCTCGGAGACCACAGTCTCCACGGAAAACCATGCGGCATTGTACAAATTAGCAATGGTTGGAGCATTAAGACTTGGAAGAATATCAATTACGTCTTTCAATTTTTCTTCCGGTACATTCATCTTCAAACCGACAATCCTTTCCGCTTTCAAAGAACCTTGAAGCATCAGCGCAATATTTTCAATTTTCTCACGTTTCCATGGGTCATTCCACGCATCCTTATTGGCAATAAACTGGGTATTGGATTCCATCAGTTCATATATAATCCTAAGGCCATGCGCTCTTATTGTGTTCTCTGTTTCCGTCACCTCAACAATGGCATCAACAAGTCCTGAAACAACCTTAGCCTCTGTTGCTCCCCAGGAAAATTCTATATCAACATTGATATTCTTTTCAGCAAAAAAACGTTTGCTCACATTGATGAGCTCAGTAGATATCTTTTTTCCTTCCAAGTCTTCAAGGCAGGTAATATTTGAATCACCCTTGACAGCAATTACCCAGCGAGTGGGTTTCCTGCTCACCTTGGAATATACAAGATCAGTGACCAATACTGCTTCGGATTGATTTTCCATGGTCCAATCCCTGCCCGTAATTCCAGCGTCCAGCATGCCTGATTCGACATAGCGAGACATTTCCTGAGGTCGGCAGATTGAACAGGCAAGTTCAGGATCATCAATTTCCGGAAAGTAATTTCTGGCTTTTGGCTTAATAAGCCATCCTGCCTTTTCAAAAAGTTCAATGGTTGCCTGTTCAAGACTCCCCTTTGGCAGACCGAGTTTTAACGTACCCATCTTGTTCTCCAAAATATTTTCGTCCTTTGATACACGAAGGTATATTTATTTTTTACCGTACACAACGACCGGATCAAAGACCCTCTCTCCAACCGTCTGCAGATCATCGCCAACTACCCGTCGAAAAAAACAGGAGTGATAGCCTTTATGGCAGGCAGCTCCACCTAATTGTTCGACCTTGAACACAACCGTATCCTGATCACAATCCACTAAAATTTCGCGAATCAGCTGGACATGACCGGAAGACTCACCTTTGAGCCATAATTGCTGTCTCGATCTGCTCCAGAAATGTGCCTTACCACTATTCAGGGTCTTCTCCCAGGATTCCTGATTTATATAGGCAAGCATGAGTACATCGCCACTTTTTTCATCCTGCACTATGGCTGGAAGTAATCCATCGCTACTTTTAGCAAAATCCAATTGTATCATGATTTTTCTTCCTGAGCTGTTTTCTTTTCCTGGCGAGCCTGCTCTCTTTTTCGCTCTTTTTCCATATAACAAATCATACAGGAAGATCTGGTCTGACAGTAATCGTTTGGATGTTTACATTCAGCATCTTCAGATTCCATGGTTTCCTTGTATTTATCACATATTAGTTGCACATCATACTCCATCTGCCAAATCAAATAAATACAGTTTTATACAGATTATCTTTACACCATTGTAAAACCAGCGCAATGTATGACTCTATCTATCATTTGTCAAGAAACAGCTTACTATCCCGACAAAGAAAACTCGCGGGCAATCAACAAGAAGAGATCCGACTAACCATTGCCAAAGATATAATGATGGTTTAGACTACGACTTTTGAATATAATGAACTCGTACGACTACAATCCTCATCCAGAATACAGGGAGCAAAAGTTCTTCACATGAAACAAGTAGAAAAAAAAGATACAGTTACCGTTAGTCTAGTTGGAAGCTTAGACAATGATTCCGTCTTTGACACTATAGATAAATCAGAACCTTTAGTATTTAAAATGGGAGATGAAGGCATCCCAAAGCCCATACAAGGTATTCTTCTTGGTATGCAAGTCGGAGAAATGCGAACAGTTCATCTCGAGCCGGAACAAGGTGAATTTGGTATCCGGCGCAGTGACCTTCTTCAGGAAATTCCAAAGAGTTCATTTTCAGAGAAAATAGAACCTAAAGTAGGACTTATTCTTTCAATGGATGTTGACAGTGGTGGACTTACCCACAAGGTACCTGCCACCATAGTCGAAATCAAAACCGACAGTATCGTGATCGACTACAATCATCCTCTTGCCGGTCACCCGCTGAATTACAAAATAACCCTGATAGATATATCCAGAGATTAATACAACGAGCATTTCCTGCAGAAACCATCCATTCTTCAGTCCATTATTTTTTATCCACTGCAGCGTTATTCAAAGCTAAACGTTGCAGTGGATAATATCATACTCAGACCATTTTCCGGTCAATCTAATTCTCTTTTTTTTTGAAAATTACCTGTACATTCAAGAAAGCATATGTATAGAATTAAATTATTCAAAAGCAATAGCTATTCAGTACTATCCCGCAAGGGATACTAAGTGAATTCCGGCTTATTTTCCGGGCTTAATATTTGAAAACGATTGAGGTGTCTTCAGAAAGTCACCTCCGCAACTTCCCACATTCTTTTTTTTCCAGGAGCTGGATTATGCAAATTGAAGACGATGAAATACTCCAGGGTTTTATAGAGGAATCACTAGAGCATCTCGCTGATATTGAAAACGATCTCCTTGAGATAGAGGAAAACGGGGCTGATATTAACGAAGATCTTGTTAATAAGGTTTTTCGGGCAGCGCATTCTATCAAAGGTGGTGCCGGATTTATGGGGCTTACGGTTATTCAGGATCTGTCCCATGTCACTGAAAATGTGCTTGGACTTATCCGTAGCGGTAAACTGATACCTACTCCTGAAATCATAAATGTACTTCTTCAGGCATCTGATAAGCTCAACACCATGATTGAGGATGTCAGCAATTCCAATGAATATGACATTGAAGAACATCTGATCCCATTAAATGCTATTTTCAACGGAGAAGCACTTCAGCCACAAACCGATTCTGCTCCTGTTGAAGAAACACCCGAAACTGTCGAAGAAATAGTCGAGGAAGTACCCATAGAAGCAGTACCTGCTCCTGAACCTGCCGTGGAAAAAGAACCGGAAGTCATGGTCCCGACACCTGTTCCTGAACCACCACCGCAAGCAGCCGCTCCTGCGCCTCCACCAAAAAAAGCAGCACCTCCAGCAGTAAAAAAAGCCGCTGCCAAGGTAAAAGTAGACACAAGTATCAGAGTTCATGTCAGTCTTCTCGATTCTCTGATGACCCTGGCAGGCGAGCTGGTACTTAGCCGTAATCAACTACTCCAGACCATTGCATCTGATGATGTACGTAACGCTGAAAGTGTCGGTCAACGCATTGACTTGATCACCTCTGAATTACAAGAGGCAATCATGCTCACACGTATGCAGCCAATTGGAAATGTTTTTGGTAAATTTCCGCGAGTAGTAAGAGATCTTTCCAGTAAACTGAAAAAAGATATTGACCTTATCATAGTTGGCAAAGATGTAGAACTTGATAAAACTATTATTGAGTCAATCAATGATCCTCTGACCCACCTGGTACGAAACTCTGTCGACCATGGCATTGAGTTGCCAGCAGATCGCGTCAAAGCAGGAAAACTTGCAAAAGGGACCGTAACTTTAAAAGCTTATCACGCAGCCGGACAGGTTGTCATTGAAATAACAGATGATGGCAAGGGCCTTGACGGAGAATACCTGGGTGAGGCTGCTGTTGATAAAGGACTAATGACAGCTGAACAGGTAGCTGCAATGTCTGACAAAGAAAAAGTAAACCTTATTCTTCTGCCCGGTTTTTCCACTGCAAAAGAAGTAACTGATGTTTCCGGCCGTGGTGTGGGAATGGATGTGGTTAAAACCAATCTCGACCAACTCGGCGGACAGGTTGATCTCATCTCTGAAGTTGGCGTTGGCACCACCATTTCCATTAAACTTCCGCTGACACTTGCTATCATTCCCTGCCAGATCATCATGACAGGTGGAGAGCGATATGCCATTCCACAGGTAAATCTGGAAGAATTACTCCGAATCCCTGCAAGTCAGGTAAAAAACCGTGTTGAACGGGTTGGTAATGCTGAAGTTGTGCGTCTTCGCGGCAACCTCCTGCCCCTTATTCGCTTATCTGATGTCCTTAATATTGATAGGACATATTACGATACAGAGGAAGATGATTTCAAGAAAGATAGAAGAGAACGCATTTCCGACCGCAGGGGTAAAGACACACTTCTTACCACTGATGGAGAAGTTGACATTCAAACTCAAGATGAAAGTACTGCTGAACCATCCGGAGCCAGATCCATTGAAGATAGACGCTACACTGCTTCCAGTGCACTGAATATTGTCGTTGTCTCAAATGGTTCTTTAAAATATGGACTGATTGTCGACAAACTTCAGGATTCAGAAGAAATCGTTATCAAACCACTTGGAAAACATCTACAGGCCTGTAAAGGTTATGCCGGTGCCACTATTATGGGTGATGGTCGTATCGCTCTGATTCTTGATGTTGCCAATCTCGCTGTGATGGCTGAACTTACATCAATGGATGGCACTGACAGAGCCAGTGAAGTTGCTCAAGCAGCTGAGGAGCTTGTAAAATCACAGAAAGATAAACAGGCCCTTCTCACATTCAGAAGTTCTGAAACAGAACAGTTTGCCGTGCCTCTTAATCAGGTTGAGCGAATTGAAAAAATCAAACGTTCTGACATCGAGGAATTGGGCGGTAAGCGGGTGATGCAATATCGTGGCGGGAGTATTTCCCTGCTTGCAATCGATGATGTTGCCACGGTGCAGCCAATTGCAGACCATGATGACCTTTTGGTAATTATCTTTAATATCGCCAATCAGATAGTCGGGTTGTTAGCCATTGGCCCCATTGATGCTCTGGAAATATCTATGTCAATCGATGACACAACACTCAAACAGAACGGTATCATGGGATCAACCATTATCGATGGCCAGACCACCATGTTAGTCGATATCTTTGAAGTTGTTGGTACGCTCTTCCCAGAGTGGTTTGAAGATCAGGAAATATACGAGGTAGAAGATGATAACGGAAAAACGCCGGTCATTCTCATTGCAGAAGATTCTAATTTTTTCAGAAACCAGGTGAAGAACTATATGACAGAATCAGGATACGATGTCATAGAAGGCGAAGATGGAGCCATTGCCTGGGAACTCCTGCAGGAACATGCCGACGATGTAACTATTGTGGTAACAGATATTGAAATGCCAAACATGAATGGTTTTGAACTCACAGAAACCATTCGCAGAGACCCACGTTTCTCGTCAATACCAATCATTGCCCTGACCACCTTAGCCGGTGAAGAGGATGTTGCAAAAGGAAAAGCTGTCGGGGTTGATGAGTACCACATTAAGCTTGATAAAGAAAAACTTATGGCCTCGGTTCATCATTACGTTAAACAATTGTATTAGTAAGCCTTAAAATTACATTTTCTTTTCTGATCAGGAGTTACAAATATGACACAGACGGTACAAGACACAAATCAAAACCTTGTTGAGCTGTCAACATTTCTTGTGGGAGACGCTCTCTGCGGAATGGACATCCTCAAGATACAGGAAATCAATAAACTGATCGATATGACATCAGTACCACAGGCCCCAAGCTATGTACTCGGAATCCTCAACCTGCGCGGCCAGATTATCACCAGTATTGATCTCAGTCAAAAACTGGGACTGGGAAAAACCGATCTGTCCCTTGACCCGAGAAACATTATTGTCAACTCAAAGAGTGAGCATATCGGGCTGCTTGTAAAAAAAATCAGTGACGTTGTCCAAGCCGATAAAAATAAATTTGAACCTCCACCATCAAATATGGGTGGAATTCAGGGAGAATTTTTCACTGGTGTATATAAAACAGAGGATAAACTGATCGGTATCCTTGATGTTGAAAAAGTACTCCGCTTAGAAGAGACATAAAAATGTTAATAGGAAAAAAACTTCGTGTTCTTGTGGTTGACGATACCATTGTGTATCGCAAAGCCGTCTCCGATGTTCTTGCTGAAATTCCCGGTGTAGAAGTTGTCGGCGTTGCCCATAACGGCAAAATCGCCATGTCTAAAATCAATTCTCTGAAACCGGACATGCTCACTCTCGACATTGAAATGCCTGAGATGAATGGCATTGAAGTGCTTGCTGAACTGCAACGTAATCACTCTAAAATCGGTGCGGTTATGGTGTCTACTTTGACATCCGATGGCGGTGAGATGACCATGAAAGCCCTGGAATTGGGAGCTTTTGATTTCATCCTCAAACCGCAGTCAAAAAACCCTGCAGAAAGTAAGAAACAGCTCAAGCAGTCTCTTGCTCCAATCATCCGTGAATTTAAAAAATCAAAAAATGCCTCTTCCCTGTTAAGCAAAAAAGGCCAGTTCAACAGACCGCTGAAACCTGTCCGGCGAAAACCTCTCAAACCCCTGGCAGCCAAAGCAACAGCAACTCCAAAAGTAACAGCAAAGCCTGCAAGCAGACGGGGAAAATCTGAGATCATTACCATTGGTATCTCCACAGGAGGACCGAATGCACTTACTCAGATGCTTCCCATGTTACCTGGAGACCTGGGTGTTCCCATAGTGATTGTACAACATATGCCGCCTGTTTTCACAAAATCACTTGCTACAAGTCTTGATGCAAAATGTGCCTTGACTGTAAAAGAAGCTGAGGATAGAGAGCCAATTCAAAATAATACGGTGTATATAGCCCCTGGTGGTAAACAGATGAAACTGGTAGCTAGTGCTGACGGTCAAAACAGACAGATAAAAATAACCAACGATCCACCTGAGAACTCCTGCAAACCTTCAGCTGATTATCTATTCCGCTCAGTTGGAGATTACTATGTGGGTAGAACCACAGCTGTTATCATGACAGGTATGGGCTCTGATGGAACCAAAGGCCTTCAGGCTTTAAAACAAAAAGGCGCAACCATCATTGCCCAAAATGAACAAACCTGTGTAGTGTTTGGCATGCCCAAAGCACCCATTGAATCCGGTATGGCAGATGTTATCGCACCCTTGAATAAAATCGCAGAAGAAATTATAAAGAGCGTTCGATAAAATACTTTCCACTACCTGAAAAGGCTTGCCCCCTATAAAATATGCTGAAAATTACGGCTGAAGAGCTGAAAGTCATAGCTCAATATATCCATGATATATCTGGAATTTATCTGGATCAGAGCAAGTCATATCTTTTTGAAACCAGACTATCCTCCATTGCAGAAGAACTGGGTTGCACCTCTTACCTGGAACTCTATAATAAAGCGAAAAAAGATGCGGCAAAAAAAATCGAACGTCAGATTATTGATGCCATCTCTACAAATGAAACATTATTTTTTCGGGATAATGGCCCTTTTGAACTGCTGCGTCACAAGATTCTTCCTGAAATTATCGATCTACGGACTCCACGTTCACCTCGCCTGAAAACAAATGTTAAAATCTGGAGTGCCGCCTCATCAACCGGTCAGGAGCTGTATTCCATAGCAATGACTATTCGTGAACTCATTGGTACTCAGCTTGACAATTTCAATTTCAAACTTCTTGGCACTGACATTTCAGATAGCGCAGTAAAACAGGCCAGCTACGGGAAATACAATAAATTTGAGATTGAACGTGGCCTTCCCCGCCAGACTCTACAAAAACATTTCACCCTGTTTGGAGATAGCTGGAAAGTTAAAGATGAGCTGCGTGGTATGGTTAATTTCCGCAAGCTGAACCTGATGCTGCCCTTTGCCGGACTAGGGAAATTTGACATTATTCTCTGTCGTAATGTTGCCATCTATTTTACCCTTGCTGATCGCAAAAAGCTCTTTAACAAAATAGCAGACAGTCTGACTGATGATGGCTTCCTTATCATAGGTTCAACTGAATCGCTTACCGGTATCTGTCCCCGCTTTGTACCCAAAAGACATTTACGTTCTATTTTCTATCAGAAAAAAAATTGAGGTGCTGTGATGAATGGTCTAACAATACTAGTTGTCGATGATGATCCGGTAATCAGAAGACTCCTTGAACAACGCCTTCTTAAA
Source organism: Desulfocapsa sp. (assembly GCA_029932055.1). GTDB lineage: Bacteria > Desulfobacterota > Desulfobulbia > Desulfobulbales > Desulfocapsaceae > Desulfocapsa. The sequence continues at coordinate 17,627 of JAOZQU010000015.1, read as the reverse complement.
GAGAATTACGAAGTCCTGCTGGCAGAAGATGGCTACAAAGGAAACGCAATACTCTCCAGCAATCATGTGGATGTTGTTCTCACTGATCTCATGATGCCTGGAGATATTGGAGGGATCGAAGTACTTGAGTTTGCCAAAAACCTTGATAGGAATATTGAAGTAATCCTTATCACAGCCCACTCTTCTGTTGACACTGCAGTGGAGGCTATGAAAAAAGGTGCATCGGATTACCTGGAAAAACCCATCAACTTCACAGAACTTTTTTTGAGACTCGAAAAAATCTCCACCATGCGTGGTCTTCTCCGAAGCGCTGAAGATCTTCGCCAGGCAATGGATGTCACAGAACACACCGCCGCTGAAACTATTCAAAATCTGGAAATTATAACAGCTACTCTTCAAACTCGATTGGATAATATCGAGTCAATCCTCACCTCGGAGACAATGGCATCAGAAGATAAAGTATCTGAAGCATTAAACATTATCCTGAACTGGGAATAGACACCAGACAGATTAAGCAGATGACAAATCACACTGCTGGCCGAAAACAAATTCTACTCCATTAACATCAATGTTTGCTGATACCCTTTCACGCCTGAAAGATCAGCACCATCAAGCAAGGTGTCTTCAAGCTTGGCGTCGGTAAGATCTGCATTCGTTAAAACAGCCTTATACAAGTCCGCCCCTGAAAGATCCGCCTCTGAAAGATCTGCTCCACTTAGATTTGCTCCTTTCAAATTAGCGCCTTCAAAATCAACGTCTTTAAGAACTGCATTGCTCAAATCCGCATCTTCCAGATCAGCACCGACCAGATTTTCGCCACTGAGGTTTACCCCACTGAGGTTACAGCCATAGCATAGCTTTGTGTCTAGAAGCACTGCAACATTACGCATAACTTCTGTTGATGGCTCTGGAGTAGAAAAGACATTTAACATGCTTTCAACAAACCCTACAGTCCCACGCACCACTTCTGTATCATCATCTTTTCCCTCATCATTAACCGTTACTGGAAATATTTCTGAAGCATCTTCATCTCTTTCGACTGCAACCTGCGGTTCAATCCCTTCCGTAACCAGTGTTGCATAGGGCTCTGCTGTCTCTTGAGACACCTCAGTGTCTACTGTATCCGGTTTCTCTTGCTCAGCGATTTCTACAACTTCAGTTTTCTCTACAACTTCCACAGGTTTTTCCTGTGTATCAGATTGCTGAACACTGGCTGACATTTCATTAGTTTCTGTAAAAATTTCATCTGTCCCTTGAGGCTCTACTGCAATTTCCTGTTCTTGAATTTTGGGCTCAGCTATATTTTCATCACTTAAATGTTTTTTGGTCGTATCAGCATGGAGAATAGCAGGTTCTGCTTCTTCCTGTATTCGTACATCCTGAATAGCAGGAGCTGCTTTAGCCTCAGGAGCTGCAGCACTTTGCCCTGGCAGAGCAGCTTGAGTTTCTTCATCGTAGACGGTTGTAACATTTTCAACTTCAGCAATAGTGGAAGACTGTTTTTCAGTCTCTTGCGCTATATTCCTGACTGGTACAGGGGGCGGTGTTTCTTCAAAATCACGCCGTGTGCCAATGGTCATCTCTTCTGGCTCCGGCGGTGCCTTGGAGTTAACGGTATCGTCAACATAGACGGTTTCCTCTATGTTGCTGATTTTGTCCTGAGCATAAGGTCTTGTGCTGATCATTTCACCATCCAGCAAAGCACCATTCATATATGCGCCAACAAGAGAAGTACCTGCCAAGTCAGCACCTCGTAAATCCGCCTCGGCAAGATCTGCACCACCAAATCCTGCTTCACGTAAATCAGCATTACGAAGATTAGCACCTGAAAGATTTGTCAAATATAACTTTGCCCGTGATAAATTTGCTCCTTCCAGGTTCGCACCGGAAAGATCTAAACGATTAAGATTTGCACCGCTCAGATTACACTGAGGGCAACTTTTAGTCTCCTGCAGGAGAGAAATATTTTTCTGAACTTCGGTTGACGGAGAAAGCTCTCCGGCCAGTAGAAAATTCGCCGACACTAAAAATGGCAAAAAAATCATACCCGAATAAACATAATGTTTTATAGCAAACATGAAAGCACCTATGGGAACGCAGTTAATTAAAATACAAAAATTCTTCTCACATACATACTCTATTTAAAAAAAAGGTACCACACCCCTCTTTTACCTGCAGAATATTAGTGCCTTACTCACGGATTACTGTCACTTTTCTCAGTACCCTTAAGGGGTATAGCCGTCAAGCTAAGCGTTAGTCATTAATAATTGATTATTAATTATTTGTGCCGTTATTTCAACAAATTACAAAATGAATACTTTTATTAATAATCAATGATCAATTGATAACGGTTAATTATTAATGTTTTGAATTCGTCATTTTGTGCTATCACTTCATTTAGTTAAAAACTATTGGCAGACAAGGCTAAGCGATTTGCCTTGTCTGCCAGCAACTTTCAACTAGTTGAGGTGATGACACAAAATGTGTAATTTTAAAATATTAATAATTAGTCGTTGTCAATTGATTATTGATAAATACATTCTTTTGACAATTGCCTGAAATAACAACACAAATAATCAATAATCAATTGTTAACGACTAATAGCTAACGCTTAGCCTAACGGCTATGCCCTTGAGGGGTATAAACCACGACACCAATAAAACATGAAAGTGATTTAAAATAAATAAGTTACTAGCACTACCAAGACACTCTCCCCCCTCAAAAAGGTACTGAACTGAGTGCCGGCTAACCGTTCATCACCTGCATCAACATTTCATAATTTACTATGGTTTTAATACCTGACGAAGCAAGACACTTTCATTACTAAATTAATGCCATAAAAGTAATGCCTGATCTTGCAGCCTATCCTAAAAATAGCTTGACACACACAATAATAACTGTATTTTAAGCGACACAAAGTGTTGCAAAAATGTCGCACGACACAAGTGTATCATACCTTTTTCAATAAAAACGAAAACTTACCATATTTTATCTTTTGGGGGGGCGCCATCGTAACTGAGGCGGGCCTCATTTATAATTACCGATTTTCACATAACTAATCCCGGCGATAAACGGGGAAATAAGCTGGGATAAGTATCTTAGTAATCATTTTAAATAATATTAAAAGAAAATGATTTCTAAGGTACTCAACTACCGGTTCATTTGATCACATTTATGTGTTTCAAGTACAAGGAGGAGTAGAATGAACGTTGAAGAGTTAGAAAAGGAAAAAAATGAGGGTGTCAATTCAATACCCTCAACTGAACGTCGTAATTTCCTGAAAATGGGATTGGCGGTCACTGGTGTTTTCCTTGGAGGAACAGTATTATCCCTGACTTCGGTCAAAACAGCTAGAGGAGGAAATGCTGACTCCGTAATACCGGCTGAGGGGCAATACCCTTATACCAAACATTATGGAATGGTTATGAGACAAAACAATTGTATTGATTGTGAAAAATGTCTCGATGCCTGTCGTGAAACAAACCATGTTCCCCTGGAACACGATGCCTGGCGAACAAACATTCAGGAACGTTTGACCACAGTCGACGGAGTAGAAAAAAGAGAATTCAGACCAATCCTCTGCAACCATTGCAACCGCCCCCCTTGTGTTCGTGTCTGTCCGACAAAAGCAACTTATAAAGATCCCGAAACCGGAATCGTTGTCATGGATTATAAAAAATGTATCGGTTGTAAAACCTGTATGGCTGCCTGCCCATATAATGCAAGATACTTCAGCCATGACAAGTATGCCATTGACAAATGTAACTTCTGCCTGGATACAAGGCTGGCTGCAGGTGAAAAAGATACTGCCTGTGCTGCTGCATGCCCGGCGGATGTACGAATTTTTGGAGATATTAAAGATACAAGCACTAGAATCTACAAATTACTCCATGAACCTGACAAAAAAATCTGGGTTATACGGCCAGAATGTGGTGCATTACCTAATGTTTTTTACATGAATGCATAATGTGTCACCTTTTTAGTAATTAAAAAGCTTCCACAAAAAACAACTTTCAGGGCAGCTTATTTAATTACATATGCCTACTGGATATAACCAACACCCCTCAAGGGGGTATAAGTACCTTCAGCTAATTCTTTTCAAAAACACACAGAACAAACTCATAAGGTACTAAGATTCAAGGAGATTACTAAAATGAAAAAAGAATTCCTTCCAGTTGCTGTTGCCATACTTGCAGGAAGCTTTCTGCTTGTCAGCCACGCTTCAGCAACATCAGCCACAGAAGAATATGATGAGGACGCCTTTGGACCCCAGGATCCAATTATCTGGGACGAACCTGCTAAAGCTTCCTTTGATCATAAAATACATACCGATGACTATGGTCTTGAATGTGACTCCTGCCATGAAGATGTTTTTGCCATGGAGCAAGGTATTGCACCTGAAAGCGGCAATTTCACCATGGCAGCTATGGCAGAAGGCCAGTTTTGCGGGGCTTGCCATGATGGTGACACAGCCTTTGCCTCAAACACAAATTGTATCGCTTGTCATGCTGTTCCAGAAGATCCGATTGTATGGACTAAACCTGTGAAGGCTGTTGTGTTTTATCATAAAGCTCATACCGAAGACTATGGTCTGGATTGTGACTCCTGTCATGATGAAGCATTTGCCATGAAAGCAGGAGCAGCAGAAAATGCGCCGGATTTTACAATGAAAGCTCTTTATAAGGGTAAATACTGTGGAGCTTGCCATGATGGGGAGACTGCTTTTGCCTCAAACACCCTCTGTAACACATGTCATATTGGAAAAAAAGGATATGACAGAATGATGGGTGTTGAGCCGCATGCAGAAAAAAAAGGTACTCACGGTGGTCATTAATTGACTGTTGCAGAAGTTTACGTGATTCTTCACGTAAAACCTACATACAATTTCATGAAATACACTCAGGCTGAACGCCTGATATAATATTTGCGCAGGAGTATAAAATGACGAAGAATTCAATTGCAGATATATTTGCCCAGACAGAGGACACTCGTCTGGCAACCCCCGGGATGAACCGGGCAACGATTATCTGCCTGGTTATCATCGTACTGGGTCTAGGATGTGGTGTCGCATCCTTTATCTTTGGTCACGAAAACGTGTACAACTATACCCGTGATGTTCCATGGGGAATGTTAATTTCTACCTATGCATTCTGGGCCATTACGTCCACAGGCCTTTGCATCTATGCAGCCATATCTCATCTGTTTGGTGGAACAAGAATGGCAATTGTCAGTAACAGGATGGTGTGGATGTCCATTATCTGTATTCTTGGTGCATTTGCAACCATTGGTGTTGAAATAGCCAGTCCACACAGAATGATCATTTACAACATTCTTTCACCTAATCCAACATCCAACATCTGGTGGATGGGAACTCTTTACGGGATGGCTGTAGGCTGCATGATCGTAGAGTTCTTTGGCATTGTTACAGGGCTTGCCCGTATTGCTGTAATCCTTGGCACAATTGGTGCCGTAGCTGAAGTACTTGCCAATAGCTGCCTGGGTGGTGTTTTTGCAACATTGCCGGCAAGACCTTACTGGTATGGCGGCCAGCTTCCTATTTATTTCCTTACCGCTGCATTTCTTTCAGGAGCAGCAGCTACAGTTCTTTTTAATCATCTTGCATATAAAATCCGTGGTACTGAGATGAGTGAGGCCGTAAAAGACGGTGTAAAAAGTGCAGGTAAAGCAATGGCACTTGTACTTGTTCTCTATACTGTTGCCACCTTCTGGCGTTTGATCATGTATTTTGTTGGTGGTGCTGAGCTTGGTCGTATTGCAGCAGATGCCTTGATAAGCGGACCTCTTTCCATAAATTTCTGGGTTCTTGAAGTGGCCATAGGGCTTGTATTACCACTACTGCTCATTATGCTTTCCCGCCTCCGGAATATTGGCATGATGGCTTTGGCAGGTTTCCTGATTCTTATTGGACAATTTGTTGCACGCTATGACCTTGTTGCAGCAGGGTTGTTAGTACCGGGAACCCTTGGCTGGGACAATGTACCAACCTATTTCGACTATGTACCATCCTTTGCTGAATTTGCTGTGGTCCTTGGAAGCGTTGCTGTTGTAGCCTTTGGTTTTCTCATGGGAGAACGACTTTTTGGTAAAACCTTTGACCAGAAAGAACATCACTGATCAAATAATAAAAAACAAAAAGGCCGCTCTTAAGAGCGGCCTTTTTGTTTTCAGCACCATTAGAACTCACACAACTGATTCGGTAACAATGTCAGATACAAAAAAAATTACTGAAACACCGGCAACCATTCATTCACCCGACCGGAATCCCCACATTCTTATAGTCGACAATGAAACAAGTATTCGCCTTACTTTCGAAATGTTCCTGGTACGTGAAGGCTATGGGGCAATACATACGGCTTCTACCCTGAAAGAAGCCCTGACGGCAATACAAACCCAGATATTTGACCTTATTATCTGTGGCAATGTACTGGAAGAAAAAAAGGAAACGGATCTTCTCTGCAAAATAAAAAAAACAGGAATTGAATGTCCAGTCGTAATAGTCACCAGATCCCCAAATCCTGAAATGGCTGCCGAGGCAATACGCTATGGAGCATTTGATTATGTTTTAAAACCTGTAAACAAAGAAAAGCTGCTGCAATTTGTTCGCAATGCACTAAAGCACTGGAAACTTAAAAACGAACAGAAACAATTACTGCAGGAAAATAAAAAATTCAAACGATACCTGGAAGCAATCTTCAGGTTTGTAAGCGACGCCATAATAACCATAGATAACAAAATGAACATTGTTCAGCTCAATGATACAGCTAAACAATGGCTCCTTATTTCCCACTTTTCCCCCGACCGGCAAAACAAACTCGAATCACTCAAAAACGAAATGGCTCAAGCCTGCCTCCAAGAGGCCAGACAGGTTTTATTAAGCAAACAGGAAGTAAGAGAGCATCAGGTGGAATGCAGAAAACCGGATGGAAATATCCGTATAATCAGTCTTAATGCAGCTCCTCTGGAAGATGTCCACGATAAATTAAATGGTGTGGTCATAGTAGCTCGAGACATTACCATGCCTGAGCATGAAACAGGAAACCACTCAAGAAATAATTTCCATGGCTACGTTGACTCAAGCCAGGCTATGCAACATGTTTACAACTTAATTGAAAACGTAGGAAAAGTTGACACTGCAGTCTTAATCACAGGTGAATCCGGCACAGGAAAAGAATTAGCAGCTGACGCCTTACATGCGGAAAGCGATCGAAAGGATATGGTACTCATTAAAGTTGATTGCGCTGCAATACCCGAAAAATTACTTGAAAGTGAAATTTTTGGCCACATACAAGGTGCCTTCCCAGGGGCTGATAGAACCAGGGACGGTCGATTAATACAGGCCCATAAGGGTACACTCTTTCTTGATGAAATTGGAGATGTGTCCCCTCGCATGCAACTCCGTTTACTTCGATATCTTCAGGAAAAAACATTTACACCAGTTGGCCGGAACGATTCTGTGGGAGCCGATGTCAGAATTATTGCAGCAACCAATGCAAACCTTGCAGAGAAAGTAACATACGGGAGTTTTCGTGAAGACCTCTACTATCGTTTAAAAGTTGTTGAGGTGAAACTTCCTCCTCTGCGAGATAGAAAAGGTGGTATTCCCATCCTGGTTCATCATTTTCTTTCTCTTTTTCGTAAAAAACTGAATCGCAATATCCATGGTATCTCCGATCAGGCAATGGAAGCGCTGATTCGTTGTTCCTGGCCTGGTAATGTCAGGGAACTACGCCACGTCATAGAAAGAGCTTGTGTATTATGTGAAGGCTCAACCATTTCCCTCGAACATTTTTCTGAGGATATACTAAAATCAAAAACTCCCTCGAATAAGCGACCTGCCTCCCAGACACATCAAACTAATATGGCTGCACTCCCCCCCTATATCAGTGAAAAAGATGAAATTATCGACGCCCTGAAACGAGCCAGAGGCAATAAAACCAAGGCTGCACGTCTGTTGACAATTGATCGTTCAACACTTTATCGAAAAATGCAACGTATTGGCATAGCCAGTGATATTGCAAAATCCTCAGCATCAAGCAATCGCAAGTAATCATTACAAAACCGCTGCACACCGCGCTAGATGCTATAATTTTGCAACAGCCCGAGTACCTCTCATTCACTCAGGGAATGGAGGAGAGGCTAACAAGAAGATTGTCCGATAATAAGACTTTTCGTTCAAGCACTAATTAATATCCCGAGATTTTTTTCAAGATAACGAAGAGTTGAGAAGAAAGGGCACTTGTACCCGTAGTTTGGGTGTTCTCGGACAGACTCCAAGGCGTCTCAGCCATAAACACTCATTCGATTTCGTCCTGCCTTCTTTGACGCATAAAGAGCTTTATCCGAAAAATGAATCATTTCCTTACTTGTGCGTGGCTGATGGTGATGGAAAGAGGATATGCCACCGCTCAATGTTACCCTTGCTGAAATATTTTCGGATACAACTTTCTTATTTTCCGTCCTTCTCCTGATATTTTCACCAATCTGAATTGCCCCGTTAATATCAGTCTGGGGTAGAAGGATTAAAAATTCTTCACCACCATATCGAAAAGCGGAATCAGTGACTCGTATTGAGGTGGCCAGGCTCTGAGAAAATTCACGAAGTACGATATCCCCAAAACCATGTCCATATGTATCATTAACCCTTTTAAAATGATCCAGATCCACCAGCAAACATGACAAGTCCGTACCATAACGCAGACATCGTCCAAACTCCCGTTCCAGAACCGTATTCATGTGTCTACGGTTAAACAGGCCGGTCAGGTCATCTGTAATGGAAATCATCTTCAACAAATCCTTCTGCTGCTCCAGCTTTATTTTTTGTTTCCTCAGTGCGATATGGGCGTTTAACCTGGCAAGTACTTCTATCTGTTGAAACGGTTTGGTTATATAATCCACACCACCTGCTTCAAAACCTGCAACCTTATCCTGAACACTCTCCAGAGCAGTCATGAAAAAAACAGGAATATCTGCAGTATCCTTGTTGGATTTTATTCGTCTGCAAGTCTCAAAACCATCCATTTCCGGCATCATCACATCAAGAATTATAATATCAGGTTGATACGTCTCAAGGACCTGTAATGCCCATTTTCCGTTTTCCGCAATACGAACAGTAAAATCATGCTCTTTCAAAAAAGAAACCAAAACTTCCAGATTGGCCGGCTGATCATCAATAACTAAAATTTTATCTTTATTTTTCACCTGTCAGTCCTGTTTGTATCGTGTAACAAATTTCACAATCTCTATGAGTTTGAATTGATCCGCCAATTGTTTGATTCGAGAAGAAAATTCTTTATATTTACCATGTTCCATCAGGGAAATTTCTAAAGACTGTTCTGAAATACCGTCTATATCTCCGGACTTAGCCAGCTTTATCAATATATCCAATAGTTCCTGTGAAGGTGCCAGTATTTCAGAGTGTTCAGTGAAACGCTGTTCCGAATTCAGTTGAGCACCCAGGGTTTCCAGCAGTTCTCCAGAGGTTCCAACTTCAATTGTAAAAGAAAACCGACTGCCGGGTTCACTACCAGATCCGTATTGTTCATAAATCGGACTGACAAGCACCAAGTCTCCCCCCATGAGTTGAACCAGCTTACGACTGATGGAAAGTCCAAGCCCGTACCCTTCTGAAAACTTCAGCCTTTGCCCTGTCTGCTGGAAAACCTCAAAGATTTTTTCCTGCATCCCGGAAGCAATGCCGATGCCACTATCTTCTATGATAAACGTTAGCAAAGCCCTGTTATCTCCAGCAGGGAGTGACCTTATACACAGGGTACAATGCCCGGTATCAGTAAATTTAACTGCGTTGGAAAGCAAGTTTAAAATCACCTGGCGCAGACGCAGTTCATCTGTCTCAATAACAGCAGGGATGGATGTTTCAGCAGTATAGTTACAATCGATCCCTTTTTCCTTTGCTCTGACTCTGATGATCCCCATAATCCCTTGAAGAAACTCAGGCAGCCGGAATTCAGTTTTCATCAACTCCATTTTACCTGCCTCAATTTTGGAAAGATCGAGAATATCATTAAGAAGCAACAACAAATGCTCACCAGACTGCTGGATGGTTTTGACACCCGTTTTCACTTTTGGAGAGAGAGAAGCATCCTCGCTGAAAATCTGGGTATAACCGAGAATTGCGTTCAATGGCGTACGTAATTCATGGCCCATGGTTGAAAGAAAAACCGATTTAGCATGATTTGCTTCTTCTGCTTTTTTAGCCATTTTTTCAGCAATAGAAATGGCTTCCTCAAGTCGGCTGTTTGTCGCAATCAAATCAGTTTTAGCCTGCTCCTGTTCAGTGATATCACGAATTATCTCCATCTTACTTACTGTTCCCTCAGGATTTACAAGGGGTATTGCGACAATATCAAAACTCCTGCCATCAGGTGTTATCGGCTGATATTTGACTGTTTTCCTCCCATCAATTATCTCATTGATACGACAATACGGACATGGCTTTTCCAGGCCTGCAACGGACTCGAAACATATTTTCCCACGCTGATCACCAAACCAGTCTATCATGGTTTTGTTCATGTCACGTACACGATAATCAGCATCAACAACAAACAGCCCCAACCCTATATCATCAATTGCCCTGACATAGCGTTGCATATATTCCTGTTCTTTGCTTTCAAGTAAAGTCTGAGCAGCCTCTTTATTTTCTGTGATGTCAAGATGAATTCCTGCTGCCCGTAGAGGCTTTCCTTTTTCATCACGCTCAAGAACCTTTCCTACATCTAGAACCCACACCCATTTACCGGATTTATGTCGTAAACGATATTCTGCTTTAAAAATAGGAGTCCACCCTTTGTAATGAACTGTTAATTTCTCGACAACCTCTTCAATGTCATCAGGATGAATCAGATTTTTCCAACCGGAAATATCTGATTTAATTTCAGAGGATTTGTAGCCAATTATCTCAGCCCACCGTTCATTATGTAATGAATCTCCTGTCGCAATATTCGAGTCCCATGTTCCAAGACTGGCTCCATCGATGATCAGATCAAGACGCTTCTTGGACTCCAAAATCTCATCTTTCATGACCATTGTCTGGGTAATATCCACCAAATAGCCCTGAAAATGAGTAATTTCTCCCTGACTATTCCTCACCATGCTTGTGGTACCCAGCACCCATACTAATTCGCCATCATGGGAGATCAGACGATATGGTTCATGGACAAAATTATTGCCTGCCGGCCCGGAATGGTCTTCTACCTCATTGATCACCCGTTGCAGGTCATCCGGATGGATAACATCTTTATATTGCACAGTCCCTTCAATGAACTCATTTGCTGAAAGCCCAAGCGTATCACAAACATTTTCAGAAACATATTGAACAGGCCAGTTTTCTTTATTCTGCCAGGTGAAAATGATGACAGGACCATGCATAAACATATCATGCTTCTGTTGCAGAAGAGTCAGTATATTGTGCTGTTCAGTAATATCATGCACAATGCCCATTGAACGTGACGGTTTTCCGGTCTTGTCGTATTCCGTGGTACATACTTCCCGTACCCATTTTTCTGAGCCGGTATTGGTTATGATACGATGTTGAATGTCATAAAGCTGATGGTTTTTTATAGAATTTGCATAGGACGTATTCACAAACTCCCGGTCATCCGGATGTACCATCTCCATAAATGCATCAACGGTCACAGCAAATGCCTGTGTGGGCATATCAAAAATTCGAAATATTTGATCAGACCAACTTAGGTGTTGGCTGATAATATCAAATTCCCAATGACCAAGATTTGCAATATTCTGAGCATCCTCCAATCGTTGCTTTTGTTTTTCCAGTTGTTCAGCATTGGCTTCAAGGATGATTCTTTTATTGTACAGGGTATAAAAGGTAAAAAATCCAGTTAGCAGGAGCATCAGACTCAATGAAAAAATAGTATTGAAATATCTCTTTTCATTTTCAAAAAAAACTGCCTTGCTTCTGACAGTCAAAAAGGCAACCATATCCTTGCTGATTGGATTAAACACAGGAATAATTGTAAAAACTCTATTTATGGAAGGATCATAAACCGATACTGCCCTGCCACTATTGGCATGGGTATAAATAACATCTGTTATACTCTTTTCAGGCTTGAGAGTGGCCATCTCTTTCTTGGATATTTTTTTTAATTCCGCCAACACATGCCTGTCAAACAAATAGCCTTTATGATGTGATTTTTTATAGTTAACTGCTATTTCTTCTGCAAACACTTTATTTCCAACAACACTGTCTTTGATAAAAAAGTTACTAAACACATCATATTGTTTCATCAAAGCCGAAGTCAGGAATTCGGCCCCGAAAGAGACTTCCATACTGCCAAGGTGAATATTATCTGCGGCCGTAATTGGAAAGACGAACCGGTAGCCATTATATATTTTTCCCTCCTCAAATCCATCTACAGGCAAATGGACAGTATTGACATAACTCACTGTCTCCCGTACACCTGTTAAATTATCACCATATTTTTCTGGGCGGTGAAAGCGTAAGAACGACTCATTATTACGGAGATGAAAATGAAGCTGTCTCACACCTCCTGTCTTTTTTAATTTTTCATAGCGTGAATAGATTCCGGCAAATAATTGTGCTCGCAATCTGTCTTTCTCTTGTACATCTGCAGTCAACAATTGCTGATATATTGACTGAATATCATATCTTTCAATTATCCCTATGGATATGTTAGTGGCTAAGATTCTGCATTGATCATATATGGTGTTGTAGGCAGACTTATATCTGTCAGTGATGAGTTGAAGATGTCGCTCGTGACTATGTTGCTTTCTGCTGTCTAATAGAGAAAATACAGCAACTGCCATTAGCAGAAAAGCCAGTATCAAAGCAATCTTCAATGTGATGTTTTTTTCTTTCCTTTTTAACATGATAAAACCATAACCATTTTTATACGCAGAATAATGTTCCTTTTATTATATGCTGCTACAGAAAAAAAAATCAAATATTCCCTGTGCGTGTGATAATAAAAACACATATTCGTTGCATTTTATGCTACAATAGCGCTGGAAAATAATGGGAATAATAACGTCCGCATCTCCTCCTCTTCATTTTTACCATTGGAACCCTTTGTATGAATTCTTCCAGAAGAAATAAAATCCTTCTAGCCATCAATGAACTTGCGGCCTTAGACTCAGGTGAGCTTGCAGGGCAGAACAAGCTCCTTGAAAAATGCTGTAATATCATCATGCAAAATCAGGAATACTGTCTTCTCTGGGCAGGAAAACGTGATGAGGATGGAACAGGCATAACCCCCTTGGTTGCTCTTACTTCCAGCAACATCCCGAAACGTGACTGCATGGATCTTGTGGAACAGGTTGTCACGGAGATGGATGAAGAAAATCCTGCTGCAAAAGCCCTGCTTTCAAGAAAATTTGTTATTTGTCAGTCCATTGAAGAACTCGAATCTGAAGCCTTGCGTGAAATTTCACGAAAAACAGGGTTCAAATCCTGCTCAGCCTGGCCATTACGATACAAAAACATGGAATTTGGGGTCATAAACATCCACTCTGAAAAACCCAATTGTTTTACCGGGGAAGAAATATCCTTTCTCCAAACTGTGATTGCCGACATCTCCCTTGCTCTCTATTCACAGGATATGACGAATCGCATGCAGGTTGAACGCGATTTTAACCGTGAAATCGTTGACACCATGCAGGCGCTTCTTATCTCTATCTCTCCCTGTGGTATGATTTTATCTTTTAACCAGAAAGCTGAAGAAGTAACAGGGCACAAAGAAAAGGACGTTATTGGTCGTTATTGGGTCGATGTCCTTATGGACTCAGACCACAGAAAGGCCAACCAGTTACTTCTCAGCAATGTACTTAAAGGTGAGGAGCTGCAGACAAATTTTGAATCCTGCCTCCAGACCAAAAATAAGCAAAACCGCTTCATTAACTGGCATGCATCCTTTCGCCAGAATCTTGAAAAAGGAAAAGTAGGCCTTGTTCTCTTTGGAATTGATATAACCGAGCAACGTCAGGTTGACGATGAGCTCAAACATGCCATCGCGCAATGGGAAAATATCTTTTCAGCGATTCAGGATCCTGCTCTTCTTGTGTCCACTGACTTTATCATTCTAGATGCTAATTTCGCAACTTTTGCAGCAGCAAACAAATCACGCTCTGAGGTTGTTGGTCATAAAGTATGTGACATCCTGCATCTTGGTAGAGTTGATAAAAGCCTGCCATGTCCTCTTGAAACACTCCTTGAAACCAGACAAAGCAGAGTTTTAGAGACAGAGCTTCGTGGCCTTCATGGAAACTATCTTCTCACTGTCAGTCCATTACATATTGAGAGCAGCAGTCAGGAAGCAACCCTTTTATTGGCAAGGGATCTCACGGAAGAAGAACAGATGAAGGCAGAGGCAATGCGGGCGGCTCAGCTTGCATCTGTTGGAGAACTGGCAGCAGGTGTTGCCCATGAGATCAACAACCCCATAAACGGCATTATTAACTACGCACAAATAATACTCGATGAGCCTGAAGATCCGGAATCTCCAGATCTTCTTAGCCGGATTATTAAAGAAGGGAAAAGAATTGCCTCCATTGTCTCTAACCTGCTCGACTTTTCCAGACGCCACGAAGAATCACCTGAGGAAGTGTCCATTCAAACGATTCTCAATAACAGCCTTGAACTGGTTAGTCACAGATTTAAAAAAGATATGATCATGCTTGACATGGAATTGCCCGATGACCTCCCTCCTGTGCATTGCAACAGTCAACAAATACAACAGGTTCTACTGAACATTCTTTCCAATGCCCGATACGCCCTAAATGATCGTTTTCCCCGTCAGGACCCTCAAAAAAAGCTTACCATTACCGGAAGCCTGGTGCAGCATGACGAAAAAGATTTTGTTCGTCTCATACTCACAGATAATGGTACAGGTATTGAACAGGATCTGATCGATAGAGTTTTTGATCCATTTTATACCAGTAAGCCCAATGGTGAAGGAACCGGACTTGGCCTCAGTATCAGTCATGGAATCATCCAAGACAACAAAGGATATCTCAGAATCAAGAGTGAACTTGGTTCTTCAACTTCTCTTATTGTAGATTTACCGATTCAACAAAATAAAGGAGTACTTAATGACCAGTAAATTAAAATCTTGCATCCTACTTTCTTTCGCATTTTTCTTTGTAGCAGTAATATTATACTTTATTGATCTTCAAATTGCTGACATCTCTTCTGCTGCATCTTATGTACCATATAAACACTGGTCTGTTATTGTGCTCTGTCTTCTTTATGGCCTGACCCTGTACCTTTGCACAAGTCAGTCCAACAGACACCATAAAGAGCTTAATATTCTTGAGGAAGAACTCAGTTCCTGTACAGATACATTAAACGATGTTCAATCCAGCCTGGACGAGACAGTAGAAAAAAAGACCTTTGAAATGTCTGTAATCAACGGTTCTTTGAACAGGGAGATTGCCGAACGAATCCAGGCGGAGGCTGAGGGTATTAAACTTAGAAAACGATTGCAGACCATCCTTAATTCTGCTGGTGATGGAATCTTTGGTATTGATACGCAGGGAAGAGTCACATTTGCAAACCCTAAAGCAACTGAACTCCTTGGGTGGAGTGAAGAGGAACTCATTGGCAGCTCCCATCATGATCAAATTCATCATACTAAGAAAAACGGAACAAGTTTTCCGGTGGAAGAATGCCCCATTTATATGGCCTACAAAGATGGAGATGTTCACTTTGAAACCAATGATATTTTCTGGACTAAATCCGGGGGGAATTTTTCCGTTGAATACACTTCAACACCATTACTCGACGACAACAAACAATTAACAGGTGCTGTGGTTGTATTTAAAGACATTTCCAAAGCAAAAAAACTTGAAAAACAACTCGACCTCATTATTAACTCTGCCGGTGAAGGAATATTTGGGCTTGATATAAATGGAAATGTCACCTTCATGAACAAGGCTGCCTCTATCATGCTTGGCTGGAAACACGAAGAAATGATTGGAAAATCTCATCATACGCTTGTCCATCACAGTCATTTGGATGGAAGTCATTATAAAGAAGAAGATTGCCCGATATATATGGCGTGTAAAAGCGGACAGGTTCACTTTAAATCCGACGATATATTCTGGACAAAAGATGGCAAAAGCTTTCCGGTTGAATATAACGCAACACCAATTATTGAAGGACAGAACCTGACCGGTGCTGTGGTAGTGTTTAGAGATCTCACTACTTTTTCATGATAAAAATACAATATAGATTACACGGGAATTATAATGGAAAACCTTTCAACTGCTGACATCCCAATTTTAGTAATTGATGATGAAGAGTCACTGCGGCACACATTCAAGATTTTTCTCAAAAGGGAAGGATACGGACCAATAGTTTTAGCATCTGATTTTGATGAGGCTGTAACTGAACTGACATCGCAGTCTTTTGACTTGATAATAAGTGATATTGTTCTTGGAGGAAATTCCGGCATTGATTTATTAAAACGGATACGTGAACTGAATATCTCCTGCCCTGTCATCATGGTAACCGGTTATCCAACTGTGGATACTGCTTCAGAGGCTTTACGATTTGGAGCTTTTGATTATATCCAAAAGCCTGTAGAAAAACAACAGCTCCTGAAAACCACTCGCCTGGCTCTGCAGCAATACAAACTGCAACAGGAAAAACAAAAGGCAGAAGAGGAAAAAGAAAAATACAGAAGCTACCTCGACACATTGTTTCGGAGTGTATCCGACAGCATCATGACGATTGATGAAAACATGAATATCGTCAAAATGAATCAGTCGGCTCGCTCCCTGTTTGGAAACATCAACTCTGAAATTCGGGAAGGTGGAAACCTTTCCATTCTCTGTAATGATCCAGATAGTTGCATTTTAAATAAAGATGCAGAAAATAGCTGTTCCATTAAAAACGATATCGAAAAAGTCTTACGATCAGGTATAGAGATAACAGAGCATCGAATAGAAATTTCCATTCCTCACACAAAAAACCAGAAGGTACTGAGTCTCTGTGTATCTCCCCTTGATGATGGACGAGGTGGGTTACATGGTGTTGTTATGGTCATTCGTGACATGACAATCATTGATCAAAATGTATCCAAACAGCGATCTTCTTTCCACAGGATGATTGGAGCAAGCGCCAGCATGCAGACGGTCTACACCATGATCGAAAATGTTGGTAAAGTCGATTCCGCTGTTCTTATAACCGGTGAAAGCGGTACCGGAAAAGAGCTGGCCACAGAGGCTTTGCATCTTGAAAGCCATAGACAGAACAGACCCCTTGTAAAGGTAGACTGTACTGCGATTCCGGAAAACCTTCTTGAAAGCGAACTCTTTGGTCACAAAAAAGGATCTTTTACCGGTGCTGATCAGGATCGAATGGGAAGAATCCTGCAGGCAGATGGAGGTACTCTGTTTCTTGATGAAATAGGTGATATTTCATCAATGATGCAGCTTCGTCTTCTGCGTTTTCTTCAGGAAAAAACATTTTACCCGGTTGGCAGAGATACTGCTATTCAAGTTGATGTTCGCATTATTGCAGCAACCAATGTCAATTTACGTGAAAAGGTTCAACAGGGCAACTTCAGAGAAGATCTCTATTTCAGACTGAGAGTCATTGATATTATACT
>JAOZQU010000146.1 GCA_029932055.1 Desulfocapsa sp. | reverse complement strand
GCGTATCGTTCACCATATAAGGCCCGTGCCTTATCGGCCAGTCCGGCTGATGCTACTCCTCGTTTCCATTTCCGGCCATCTACCACCAGGACTGTATTCTTGCCATCACTGCCGATTATCCAGTTGCCCACTGCCGGGGCAAAGGTTTTTGGAGACGCCCCTACTGTCTCCTCAGAAAAATCAAAAAAGGTTCGGCCTTTTTCATTTATGGTGTTGTCAGCGGTTTTGACTGCTTCTCCGGCCATTGCCACAGTTACCATGCTGAAGGTTTGTGTCTGTACGTCGGCCAGGTATTCCCGTTGATCCGGAGCCGCTGCCGGGAGAAATGTATTTCGGTAAATAAAAAGACCCATGAAAGACAATATTAGAATAGTCGTGGTGATAAGTGTGGTTTTACGTGTCATGTTGCGAACTCCATTGTTTATGTGTTTTTGTTACCATTTCCCCTTGCGACCGTAGACAGCCGCACAGAAAAAAAGTAACGGAAGAAAAATATAAAACAACCACCTGCTTCCTGTTGCTTCAATAGCCAGGGGATGGCCGCGATAGGTCGGCATAGAATCAGGAACTACCTGTAAGCCGACCAGGTTATAAATAATAGGCAGAATTTCGTTTTGACTGTTCGAATAACTCTGATCATGTCTGCCGCCATACTCATATTGTATAAGTCCATAGTTGTCGTTCTCAGACGCACTGAATAAACCTGCCGATTTGATTTGTGCGTACGTTACGTTCAATTTTGGTACGCTGCGACGCAATTTTGCCAGTACGTCCTGTTCCAGGTCAAGTAAACGGCTGTCCTGCGGATCCAGATTAATTGTGATTGTCAGCGGCTTGTTTAGTGTTTGTAAGGCACGACTATCTGCCGGATTGAATGAGTGTCTCTGGTTTTCTGTCACGTCCATGTATTGTGGCGCAAGTACAGTGCTCGAAACAACAATACACAATACAAGCAAACCGGCAAACGATTTGCCTATTTTCAGGAACAGGCGCTGGCCGGGATGCAACCAGATTGCAGTCAACAGGAAAAAAAACAGCGCAAGGGATAGGAAAGAGGCAACATAAGCCGTTGACAATAGCCCATTTTCAAATTGTCGCAACATACCGGTCAGAGATAAATTGCCAAGTGTGCCCAGAAAACCACTTTGACCACTGGCGGCAAAATCAAGAACCCATGAGCCCAGTGTCACCGCCAGGCAGAACATGGCTGCCGTGGGCAGGGAATCGCTGATTGTGGAGGCGAACATTGCAATGGAAATAACCGTTAATGAGTAGAGACCATGCCCTGCGACTAAGATTGCTATTTCAGGAGGATAGATATGACCGCCCAAATTATGCCATAGTATCAGAGCCAGGGCTGCAGGGAGCAGGCTGATCAGCCAGACAAGTCCTATGGCCGTAATTTTCAAACCACAGAGGCTCAGAGTTGACAATGGCAGTTGCAGCAGGAGCTTGAGCGCTCCACTTTGTTTATCGAGACCTATCAGCCGGATGGCGACAAAGGGCAAAAGCAGGGTTTGGCTTAAATAATAGGCACCAAAGGTGGGTACGAATATCCCCTCCAGAGGATTCATGCCGCTGGCCATTTCCGGAAAAGATAATGCTGTTCGGCTGGCTTGGCTGAATAAATCCACAGCCTGGAAGAAACTGTAACCGACAAGGAGTGATACAATGATGAGCATGATCCATAGAGCAGGAGATACCAGCAGGCCGCGGATTTCCTGGATCAGGACAAGCCGTGCAAGTTGATATTTTTTGGGGGGCTCAAGTAATGGCAAGGAACACCTCCTCAAGCGTTGCATTAGAGCTGAGGCCGGTCTGTTTGCGGAGCTCGTCAAGTGTGCCGATTGCAAGTACCCGGCCCTGATCCAGCAGCAGGAAACGGTCGCAGATTTTTTCCGCTTCGGTCAACTGATGAATGGAAAGGATCATGGTACGGTTCGCCCTGCAGTCACGCAGCAGATCCATAACTGCCAGAGACTGGCGAAGGTCGAATCCGTCAAAGGGCTCATCAAGCATCAGCAAAGGCTGCCTGCTCAGCAGGGCAATGGCGAGAAGTACTCTGCGTCTATACCCTTTTGAAAGGGCTTTCAGTGGTTTTTCCAGCATGGGAGAAAGTTCCAGCCTGTTGATGAGCTGATCGATATCCATCCTGCCCTGGCCATGAATGTGCTGGAAGAATGACAGCGTGGTTGTAACCTGTTGTTCGGCAAATGGGAGTATGTTATCCGGCTGATACCAGAGAACATGTTTTCGGTTTTCAACTGAAAGCTGTCTGCCCTGCCATTTAATCGTGCCGGATTCCACAGGTAACAAACCGGTAATACACTCCAGAAGAGTTGATTTCCCTGAACCATTGGGGCCGATAAGCCCAAGGATTTCACCGGGGGTGACAGTAAAAGAAACATCGGATAATGCCTGATATGTCCCAAATCTTTTCTGAATTCCGATGACGCTTAATTCGTGCGTTTGTTGTTCTGTGAGGTTTTTATCCATGCTGCATCGTAGAGCGTTTTCTGAATCTTTATGAAACTATGGTTTGAGCATCGGTGTTAGCGTCTTTTCCCAATAATGGATCCAAGAATTCCACGTACAATGCTACGGCCAAGTTGAGAGCCAATACTTCGTGCAATGGATTTGAACATGGCCTCGCCTGCTGTCTGTCGCCGTCTACCCGGACTTTTATTTTTTTGCTTTTCTTTTTTGGCAGCAAGTTTTTCTCTTTCCAGTTCAGCTGCTGCCTCTTGGCGTTTTATCTGTAATTCTTCTTCCCTGGCTACCAGGATTTCATAAGCTGATTTTCGGTCAACCGGCGTGTCGTATCGTCCTTTGATTGGCGAACGATCCATGAGCCTGTTTTTTTCATCAACAGTGATGGGGCCGATCTGTGAATGGGGTGGGGCAAGCAGGCACCAGTCAACCATGGTGGGACGTCCTTTAGGATCAAGGGTGGAGATTAATGCTTCACCCACACCAAGCTCGGTGATGGTTTGCTCGGTGTCGATTGCAGGATTCTGACGAAAGGTTTGAGCGGCCACTTTAACAGCTTTTTGATCTTTTGGTGTAAAGGCACGCAGTGCATGCTGAACGCGGCAGCCAAGTTGTCCCAGAACTTCATCAGGGATGTCGTTGGGATATTGGCTGACAAAAAATATGCCCACTCCTTTGGATCTGATTAAGCGTACAACCTGAGTAATCCGGTTGATCAGACTTTTAGGAGAATTGTTAAAGAGCAGATGGGCTTCATCAAAGAAGAAGACCAGTTTGGGGAGTGGGGCATCCCCACGTTCTGGTAATTCTTCCATGAGTTCGGAGAGCAGCCACAGAAGAAAGGTGGAATAAATTCTAGGATTGGAATAGAGCGAAGATGCATCCAGCAGGCTCACCACCCCGCGACCTGAAAAATCACCATGCATCAGGTCTTCAATGTTCAGGGCCGGCTCACCAAAAAACACTTCTCCTCCTGATTCCTTGAGTACCAGAAGTTTTCTTTGAATTGCAGAGACACTTTGGCTTGCTATGTTGCCATATTCTCTGGCCAGTTCCTTGCGGTTCTCAGCAACCCAGTGGAGGCAGGAACTCAAGTCTTTCAAGTCAAGAAGGAGCAGCCCTTCATCATCAGCCACAGAGAAGGTCACATGAAGGATGCCGCTTTGGGTTTCATTGAGCTTAAGGATGTTGGCAAGAAGCACAGGTCCCATTTCTGAAACCGTGGTACGTACCGGATGGCCTGTTTTTCCTTCAATATCCCAGAAAAGCGTTGGGCAGCCTTCGAAAGGATATTCTGTCACCCCCATGTGATCCAAGCGTTCAGTGATCTGTGGGTGTGTTTTTCCGGAGTTGGCAATTCCTGAAAGATCGCCTTTAACATCAGCGGAAAAGACAGGTACACCGAGACGGGAAAAGGCTTCCGCCAGAAGTTGCAGGGTAACAGTTTTTCCTGTACCCGTGGCGCCGGTGATGAGACCGTGGCGATTAGCCATAGCAGGGTTGAGAAGGATGTGTTCCCCGGTTTTATTACCGCCGAGGAGAATCTGCTGTTCGTCTGTCATTGTTGGCTCCAGTCAGATGAAATGGGTAGAAGGAATAATAATCTTTTCCACTATAGCCTATCGGGAGGGATAATCAAATGCAAGTGCCGGGCGCACGCGATTATCTTTATCTTTGACATTGCAGTTGACAAAAGTGGTGTTAGCCACGGTCTGCATCCCATTGTGGTTATGGATATGACCAAAAATATGAAACCGTGGTCCAATGCGCTGTATTCTAGCTAAAAGATCGGAACAGCCATGGCTGACTCCACCATCTTCATCCATGATACCAGATGGTGGAGTATGGGTGATAAGAATGTTGGTGTCTTCAGGGATCATGGCCCATTTTTCACGCATGACCTTTCCGCGTGGCAGAGCAAAGGCGTCGCAGGCATTGGTGTTAAATGTCGGTTGCCAGGGAGTACCATATATTTTTATGCCTTCAATGATAATTTCTTCATCCTGAAGATAGATTGCATCCTGTAGCAATTCACGTCCAAGGTCTGGAGAAGAAGCCAGTAAATGATCATGGTTTCCTCCAATAACTATTTTATATTGATGGGGAAACGTTTTTAAAAACGTATTAAATCCGGCCACGTCCTGCACAGTTCTACACACAGACATATCTCCTGCAAAAACAAGGAGATCTCCATCTGGAATTTCCACCTGACTGTGGAGCATGTGGGTGTCGCTGAATGCTATGATTCTCATGTTTTTACTCTTTGTCCGCCTGGGCAAGCAAATAATCATAAAAAGCAGCAGCAACAGGAGGAAGTGCCTTGTTTTTACGTTTAACCAGGTAAAATGGGCGTTGCAGGTGAAAGCCTTTGACGGGTATGGTGGCTATTGTACCGAATGTAATGTTGTCCATGATTGCTCGCCTGGAAAGAATTGAGACACCGAGTCCCAACTTTATTGATTCCTTGATTGCAGCGGTGGATCCAATTTCAGCTATTTCCTGCAAATCTGTTTCTTTAAATCCGTTGGCTTTCAGGAACTGAGCGATGACTCGTCTGGTTCCCGAATCCTGTTCCCGCAAAATAAATGGCTCGGAAAAAATATCTCCAAGATTGATACTTTTTTTATGCGTCCATGGATGATCAGGATGAGCGGCCAGGATGAGTTCATCAATAAATATTTTTTCCCATTGCAGGCCGCTGTCATTCCATTTAGCACCCACCACCCCAAGGCCAAGCTTTTCAGTCAATACCTGTTCGGCGATAATGCGTGAACTGTTAATGCGTAAGGTCGTTTTGATGGCGGGATGGGCCTGACGAAATTGATTGATCAGCTCTGGTAAAACATAGGTTCCCGGAATGGTACCACAGCCGATTGCGATTTTGCCGATCAATCTGCCGCTGTATTTTTCTATCGCTTCCACAGCTTCCCTGTGGGTTTGGAGAATTTTGCAGGCGTATTCGTACAGCAGATTACCCACAGATGTAGGGACGACCTCCTGGCCAAGCCGGTCAAGCAGCTTCTGGTTCAGTTCCTGTTCCAGATTACGAATATGCTCGCTGACCGTGGGCTGAGACAGAAGTACGGCTTCGGCTGCGCGGGTGAAGCTTTTTAACTCTACAACTTTACAGAATACTTCAAGTTTTCTGGTTTCCATGGAGTTTGGTACCTTTTTCCTGGGCGGGGTGTTGCCTATACGTTGCACTTCCGCCATAGGGATTTCCTGTTTGCAATATCGACAATGTCAATATATTTTATACCTTTGCTTGTTTCAAGTGTTAAACTGCGTGGTTATAATTTAACTGAAAAAGAGGTTTCAGTATGAAGAAGAGTTTAGGTGTGTTTTTTAGTCTGCTAATGGTGGTCGCTTTTGCTACTGATTCATTGGCCGGGGCTTTGGACATCTTTACCGGGGAAAAAGGAGAGGTTCGAATTGCAGGTGGTACCGCCCATATCCCTGTGATGAAAGAGGCAGCCATCCGCATTATGAGGCATAATCCCGACATTCATATCTCTGTTGGTGGTGGAGGATCCGGAGCAGGGATTAAACAGGTTGGGGAAGGCTTGATTGATATCGGCAATTCAGGCAGAAAGGCCAATGAAGATGAGATTTCCCGATATGGACTGCAAATGTTTAAATGGGCTATTGATGGCGTTGCTATTGTAGTAAATCCTGTAAATAAAGTCCGCTCCCTTTCTCAGGAACAGGTTGCGGCGATTTATGCCGGGACAATTACCAACTGGCAGGAAGTAGGTGGAGAAGACAGGAAAATCAATATTTACACCAGAGATGAAGCAAGCGGAACCAGGGCTGTTTTCTGGAAAAAAGCACTGGCCAAAGGAAATGTGGCAAAGAATGCTAATTTTGTTGTTTCAAATGGTGCCATGAAGGCGGCTGTTTCCCAGGATTCCTACGCAATTGGCTATGTTTCTATTGGTCATATGAATGACTCGTTGGCGGGCGTTGCGTTTAACAGTATTGAGCCGACCCTTGCAAATGTTCAATCCGGAAAATATCCTATTGCCCGTGGATTATACTCCAATACCAAAGGGGAGCCGATTGGTCTTGTGAAAAAAGTCATTGATTATCTCTTTACCGCTGAGGGCCAGGAGATTGTAGTGCAAAAGGGATTTATTTCCGTGAAATGAGACGAACAACTGAACAAATCATAGAGAAAATTTGCTTTTTTTCAGCTTTGATCAGTGGTTTTATTACCTGTTCTATTTTTCTTTTTTTATTGATTCCCGGCCTCCCTCTTTTCCGGGGTGGCCATTTTTTTTCTATCCTGACCGGGCCATGGGAGCCAGGTCTTGGTCAGTTTGGTATATACCCAATGATAAGCGGGACTCTGGCTGTTACCATGTTGACTATGTTGTTCGCCTTCCCCCTGAGCCTTGGATGTGCCACCCTGATCAGCATGGAAGGTAATTTCCGGCTTAGCCGCTTACTCCGTAAAATCGTGGAAATGATGACCGGTGTGCCCACTGTAATTTACGGTTTTGTCGGCATTTTTCTTTTGGTTCCTCTGGTACGGAATTTTTTTGTTAATGGCGGTTCCGGGATGTGCATATTATCAGCTGCATTGATGCTGACCCTGCTTGC
Organism: Desulfocapsa sp.; assembly: GCA_029932055.1. Lineage (GTDB taxonomy): Bacteria > Desulfobacterota > Desulfobulbia > Desulfobulbales > Desulfocapsaceae > Desulfocapsa. The sequence continues at coordinate 2,114 of JAOZQU010000146.1, read as the reverse complement.
GTCGCCCACCATGATTCTTCTTTTTTGCGATAGTTTCTCAAGGGTACCGCATTCTTACGGAGATGCTGTTCTTGCGGTAGGCGGCACGGAAGTTCAGAAATTTCTCTATGTTACCCTTCCTTGTTCCTGGCCTGGGATTCTGATGGGCTTTACCCTTGCACTTGGCAGGGTACTAGGGGATACACTTGTGGCGCTCATGATAGCAGGCAATGCGGTCCAGGTTCCGGGTTCTTTGTTTGATTCAGTCAGAACTCTCACCTCCCATATTGCCCTTGTGTTTGCTGCTGATTATAACAGCCCTGAGTTCCAGGCCATTTTCGCCTGTGCAATTTTTCTCTATTTTTTCTCAACTCTCCTTGCTGTGTCGGTGCGCCTGATCCATAGCCGATGGAGAATAAATACATGAGATTCAGGAGGTTACTGGAGCAAGCAGTGCCATTGCTGTCATTGATGTCCTCTATTATTTTGCTTGCGGCCATTACAACTGTTTTAGGATTTTTGTTCCTGAAGGGTTGGCAAAGCCTTAATTTTCAGCTCCTGTTCGGAACTACTCCACCACTTGATGCAATTTTGTTTAAACGTCGGGTTTTTGATTGTCTTTTCCCGGCCATGGTGGGAACATTTTCTTTGGTATGCCTTGCTGTCTGCTGGGCCATTCCAGTGGGCATTGCGGCCGGTATTTACCTGGCAGAGTATGCACAGGGGAAGATTAGAATCTTTTTTAATCTTATTTTTGATGTCCTGGCGGGCCTTCCTTCTATTGTAGTAGGACTTTTCGGGTTTTCCATTACCATTTTTTTAAACAAACAACTCTCCAATCAAATCTATCCCTGTCTGCTTATTTCAAGCATTGCTCTTGCCTTTCTGGTTCTCCCCTATATTATTCGAGCCACCCAGGCTTCCCTTGAAGGGCAACCGGAATCTTTGCGGCTGACAGCTCTTGCTCTTGGAGCAAGCAAGATGCAAAATATAGTCCGGGTTCTGTTGCCGCAGTCGCTCCCAGGGATTACCAGCGGAGTGATCCTGGCAACAGGGCGCTGTGCCGAGGATACGGCAGTAATCATGCTCACTGGAGCTGTTGCCACAGCCGGAGTTCCCCGGTCTCTTTTTTCAAGTTTTGAAGCCCTGCCTTTTTATATTTATTATATCTCTTCGCAGTATGCTGATCAAGAAGAGTTGGCCACTGGGTACGGGGCTGCTATTATTTTACTCTTTATTTGCCTGATGCTTTTCAGTCTGGCCTTTGTCATTAAAAAACGAGTACGTCTTTCTGCACAGTATAGAGCGCATTAACAGGATGGTAGAAATAATTAAAATAAAAATCAGGAACCTTTCCTTTTCATACAACGGCAAAGCTATCCTGGAAAACAGTTCCATGGATTTTTTGGAAAATAGGATTACCGCGATTATTGGGCCTTCCGGTTCAGGGAAATCGACTTTTTTGAAGATTCTGAACCGGTTGTGGGAGAATAACCCAGGCTGCACAATGCTTGGAAAGGTTGATATCAAATTTGCAGACGGCTTCCAGGATATTTACCGGAAACAGTATCCTGTGACTCATTTACGCAGACAGGTGGGCATAGTCTTTCAGGCACCCAATCCTCTCCCCATGAGTATCTACAAGAATGTTGCCTTCCCCCTGGAGCTGGCAGGAAAAAATGACAAAATAGCTACCCGGAGTATGGTGGAGGACTCCCTGAAGATGGTCGGGCTTTGGAAAGAGGTGCATGACAGGCTCGACACATCAGCCCTTAAGTTATCCGGCGGGCAGCAGCAAAGGCTTTGCATTGCAAGGGCCATGGTACTCCGGCCGGAAGTTCTTCTGCTTGATGAACCGACATCCTCCCTGGATCATAAGGCAGCAGAGGCAATAGAGGGGCTCCTACTGAAACTGAAGGAACAGTGTACTATACTGGTGGTTTCCCATTACCTTGATCAGGTTCAAAGAATTGCCGACGCTGTGGTGGAACTGCGGCAAGGGAAATTCGTCACTCACGAGTTGTCGCAAGGTTCTTAACCCAGTTTCCTGAAAACTTTACTGTCAGACAGCAGGAATTCATATAAAAATGGTATACTTTCCTAACCCAATTTTGTGACCCAAGAGAATAAAAATA
>JAOZQU010000014.1 GCA_029932055.1 Desulfocapsa sp. | reverse complement strand
AAGTTTTAGCCCAAAATAATATAAAATCCAGTGTCTGCAAAATTACGCTGAATAGCAACTAAAAAATAATACATGCTCTTGGGTTTGTTTTTATTTTTCAATTTTAACTCAAAATGTTTAACTGCCATTCATGGCACTAAATTATCCATGTAAACTGCACTGCGATCCTGTTCCCCACACTATCCACTGTTGTCGTAACATTGTGGTTATCAGTATTCGGTGCATCTACATCCCGCATCATGAAGTAACAAATTATTCTGATTTGATTCGTGAAGTTATACCTGATTCCCACTGTGTGCTCTGTTATGATACGTTGATCCTCGCTGGTCCAGACCTTTCCGTCGCTGCTATAGAGGATGTCGTGCCGGTGCCATCTGTAATTAAGCTGCCACTTGTTTATGTAGATCCCGTAGTCAGCAGTAAAGCCCCTGGTTCTGTTGCCTGTATCTGTGGCGTACTGCAGGTATCCGCCCTTTACCTTTCCTGTGGTGGCCAGGAATACCATCCCGTCTGCAAGCATAAAATCCAAGGCGAGTCTCTGCTTAATGCCCATAAATTTTCCAATGGCCTTAGATCCCAGGCCATAACGGTATCGGTCAAATTCCCGATCCTCAGGATCAGTTGAGAATGTACGCTTCCCACCCTGGAACCATGAGTAGAACTTGATCCCGTGCGCGTTGGGCCCTTTGCCGCCAGGGAGCTTGTACTCTGCAGAACTGTAGAGATATAGCTCCGGAATATGGTTTTCTGTATTAAAAGTGGAAATAGATTCTCCACGGCCCAGCTTAAGCGCCCATGAAAGATCCCATTTGCTGTTTATATTCAGGGTGTTGAAAGCCTGCACTCCCCAGTCCCTTGCTGCGCTGAAACCATAGGATGTGGTCTGTGGAGTACCTATTGTCTCAGGTTGTCCACCTTCGAATGAGCGGGATGGGGTTGCGTTACCTTTTGAGAATAATTCAAGGTATTCTTTTCCTGTGAAATCTGTGAACTGTATGTAGTCTCCAGTGAAACCAGCCGGTTGCATAGTTACTTCAGGTCCTGGATTTTTGAACAGTCCTGTCTGTATCCTCAGTCCCGGAATATGGTTGAAGGTCAGGAATATATCGGACAGGCCCACCGGACGAACCCGGTCACCAAAGGTCTCGTATGTCATCCGGTTCTGTCCTGTCTCCACCATGAAAAAATAGTTCATTTTTTCAGTGAAGGAATTTTTGAATGTACCTGTAAACCTGCCTCGTACACCAGCTCTCAGGCGTCGTATGGAAAATCCTTCCCGTTCGTCAAGCCAAGGTCCTACTGTATTTTTAACAACCAGTTTGCCGTTATTTTTTGCGGCTTTACCTGTAAGTCCTTCAAGAGCATCTCCGTAATCATGAGTATATTGGGTCTGGACAATTCCCCACAACTTGATATCACGTCCTGCAGGCTCTGTGCCTATTAGTGTGAGCCAGTCGGCAGCGCATGCAGTCTTCAGTGTGTTTGGCAGGATCGTCAGGAAACAGAAGATGAGGAACAAGGGGATGAATTTTGTCATGGTGTTTTTATCAGGTTAACAGGATTTTTATACATTCAAAATGAGAATGGGTCCCATGTAAGTTTTTGTTTTTCTATGTAAATTGTTTTTAGTTATTGGCATGTGCAATTAGTAAGCCAACTGTAATTGGTTGCTGATGGTGAAGAAAGAGGAGAAATATTATGAAAAGATAACAGCTGGTATCTCATTTTTTTATTTAATAAAAAAATGATTTTCAAACGGTATTGGTTTCAGTTTCGCAGGCTATATTTTTTTAATTACAGGTACCCGAGTTTCTCGGGTGAGCCTTTTTTACGAGAAGGGTGGGTTATTTGACACTGTGTGTGGCGTTGATTCAAGGTATGGCAAAGGGGGGAAATGACCCATGGCGGGTGTGCCATTTGTTTTCCCATTTTTTCGTTATTTTTAGACTCTCTCAAGAATGACTACGCCATAGTCCGGTATCTGAAGCCAATCCCTTTGCTGAAGACGTGCATCGCGACCACCATTGCTTTGTTCGTCTTCTGATTCAACCGCAAATGCAGGCCAGGTGGAATTCCAAAGTTCTTTATACCGGCCATGCGGAAAGTTGAGTTCAGTCAGGGGGCGCCATCCGGACCAGTACCCAAAGTTCAAGACCACAAAGAATTCCATTCCTTTACCTCGGGAAAAAGCGAGTATTTTGTTTTCTGCAAAATGAACAGTAAGCGGCGCCGGTCCCTGAATTTTTGGATTTCCATGACGCAGGTCACAGAGCACTTTCCACCAGGCACGTATTCGTCCTCTGGCATCGTCTGTCATATAGTTGTCGAGATCAAGCGTTTCGCTTCCATTTGAGAAAAACTGGGCGGATTCACCTGATTCCGCCCCCATAAACCAAAGTGGGATCCCTCGGGACAGTATGGTGACAGCAGCTGCGACCTTATTGCGCCGTAATCCCTGTCCAAATCCTCCTACATTGGCGATTCGGTCATTGACATTGCCCACCTCATCATGACTCTCAGGGTAGTTTGTGGTTTCGTACCACTGGTTGCAGGAGGTGTGTGTTATTTTCAAAGCAGCGGCTAGCTTTGATATTACATGGTCTCCCCGGGCAGCGTCCACCAGCCTGTCGTGAAAACTGTCGCACCACTGGCTGTCCATTGGGCCGCCGTATCTGGTCAAACCCCATTCATTGGGAAGATGTTCTGCCACAAGCAGGCAGTGCGGATCAACACCATGCACAGCAGAACGCAATTTATGGAGAAAATCCCAGCCACCACCGGAACCGGCTTTGGTGACATGTCCACCATTTTCGCTGGAGTGAACAATGGTGTGGGTGTGGTCGAAACGAAACCCGTCAACGCGAAATTCACGCCGTAGATAGAGAAGATTTTGTTCGAAGAAGTGGATTACCTGGGGATGGTCAAAGTTGATCATCGCACCCCAGGAGGTGTCCCCATCAAAAAAGCTTTCCCTGGCTATGCTCCAGAGGATATTATCAGAGGTGCCGGCATGATTGAAGACAACATCAAGCAACACTGCCAGACCATGCTCATGACAGGTATCAATAAAATATTTAAGATCGTCCGGACCTTCGTCGTCCCCACAGTAAGCAGATTCTACCGCATAGTAAAAAGCAGGGCCATAGCCCCATGAGTCATCACCGGTAAACTCATTGACCGGCATCAGTTGAATAGCTGTAATTCCAAGTTGCCGCAAATAGCCTTGTGGGTTTGACACTTCTTCTGCAAGCAACCGTAATGGTGAAAGTCTTTTTTCTGGAAAACGTTGAGAGAAGCGCCTGGGATGGAGCTGATAAACTATGAGATACTCTGGGCCTGGTGTCTGCCAGTCTTTACTACGCCACTGATAACGATCATGGTTGACCAAGCGTGAATAACTTTCCGGCCCGGAGTTCTCAACCCAGTCCGCAGCAGGATCCTGTCGATTGATAACTCCGTTAAGACGATACTTGTACCAGGTTTTGTGATAATCATTTCGATCCAAAGACCGGACAACATCAGATACCAGTATTCTGGTCCACCAATAGGTCCCATCCCTTGTCGATTGCATCTGAACAGGATGATCGCTTTCTTTTTTCCATTCACCTGCAATTTCGACAGCAGACGCAGTGGGAGAGTGCAGGGCAAAGCAAAGCATTCCGTCACGCTCATAAACGCCGGGACGTTCAATGGGAGAAGGAGGATCCTGAAATAGAGGAGAAACAGGGCGATCCTGCAAAGGGTCGGAGCGGTCAAGAACCACGTAACGTTTAGTCGGTTCACTACTCTCTTGCCTGATCTTAACCGTGTGGCGTTCTATGGCTTCGAATGTCTCCGCAGAATGAAAACGAAAGGATGTCACCACTTCCGGGTAGGTATTAAACGTCCATGTACCATCCGGATTTTGGGCCAGGTTTTTATAGAGAAGCTCGCCTGCCTGATTAACCCAGACATCAAGGGCGAGCTGTTCGGTTAAGCGACAGGATGGTGGACGCCCCACGACCTCAAGGATTATTGCACGGTCAGCCACAGGCTCGTCAGTGAAGAGTTGGTGATCCCCTTCAAGTGTCCAGACCGATTTGTCGTCTGCAAGGATAACTTCCCGGTCCGCATGAGAATGTTCCCACTTATTTGAAGCGGAATTTTCCATCTCCCGGAAGAATTTAAAGCCATAGGGCCTGCCGGTGTAGATTTTATGGCTGTAGACATAGCCCGACTCTCCAGGGATCCGTTCAACCTTTTTGCTGAAATCTGAATCGGTTTGCCAGAGGTGCATCTTTGGTGACTGAGTTGACCGGCTTGCAGGAATAAAGTGGACGGTGAGCTTTTTGCGGACTGGTTTTTCACTTGATACATGTGCAGCCTGGCTGTGCACCCATATCTCAGAGCCATCGTGGGAATACCACAGTTTATTAGCATAATCAGGCTCATATTGACCATCTTTATCAATAAACTTGAAAGCGAAAAGGTGTCGATTACGCCCCTGCAGAGGAATGCGAAATATCAGTCCGTGCTCATCACCTTCTTCCTCAGACGGATAGATCATACCTTCAACACCGGGTGTCCAGAGATAAAGCGAACCTCCACGATATTTCTTGTCCGTAATGAGATGTATACACACCTCGTCATGACTGTCACTGAACGGATTGAGTGTCAGAACACGATTTGTGTCCTGGACCAACCACACCTGATCCGGGAAGCGATACTCTTCAAATCGCGGCAGCTGACGGTTATGTTCCTCTTTTTCCCATACATCGCCGCAGAAAAGTTTGAAATAGGTGTATTCGTGGATCTGATGATCCAGTTCAGCCGGAAAGACCGCAAAACCGTTGGTATCGGTTTTCAGTGTTTGGAGATCAAACCGGGGAATCAGGACTGACTGCTCTGACTTCGTTCTCCAGATATGGAGTCCCGGTTTATCCCATTGAGAAAGTGCATAAAAGATAGGCATCCTTCAATCCTTTTTAAGTGAATGGATTAGCAGCAACGAAGCAGATGAAGCTTTACGAAGTCTGTGCTTATCTACTTAGCTATCTCAATTTTGAATTTTTAACTGACATTCATGTCATTAGGCTTATACCTTTTCAGGTATGGTATCAGAAAAGGTTTGTGTTTTTTGATTTCATCCATTGTCAACCCGCTTATTTCATAAGGAAATACCAGCCAGTCTTCCGTCTGATGGAGTGTGAAATCTGGTTCTGTTTCGGTTTCCTGAAAAGAAGGTCGTTGCCATAATGTAGCAATTCTGACCTGCTTCGGCATGTTTCTTTTCAAATGACGGCTTAAGCGTCTGATAACGGCTTGAATACTTTTTCCAGTGCTGAAGACATCATCAACCAGTAATAACGAATCCTCGGCATTAAGGTTCTCAAGCAGGTATTGGGTACCATGAACCCTGATTTCAGCATCGGCAGAGGCAACCATTTCCTGATAAGAGGGCTGGCCACGATAGGATGTACGTAATGAAATATGGTTGGTTTCTATGCCAAGTGTTTGCAAACATTCCTGAACATAAATACCCACTGAGCTGCCGCCACGCCACAGTCCCACGATAAAAGTCGGACAAAAGCCACTTTCGAATATTTTCACACCCAGTTTAAAAGAATCAAGTATCAGGGTTTCTTCATCAAGAAATTTTTTTTTCATAATAGCATCCCGAGATGGGGAAATTAAAAAGAGTTGGTTTTTTATTAGATCTAATCAATGCTTTTACGATACCCCTTTTTGAACATTAGCTGTATAAAATAGCTTCTGTTTTTACGATTTCAACAAGATTGATAATTTCATGAGAAGTATTTTACTTAACCATCAAGGTTGATAATGAATAAGGTTTACTTAACTGCCCAGGGTTTACTGGAAGATTCTTTTAAACTGGCACATCAGATTCTTGAAAGCGGTTTTAAGCCTACCTTTATCATCGCTGTCTGGCGTGGTGGGGCACCGATAGGTATTGCTGTTCAGGAGTTTTTGTCCTTTCATGGTATCCAGTCCGATAATATAGCGATTCGCACATCTTCGTATAGTGGGATTGATAACAAAACGCGTGAAATCAAACTTTTTGGTCTAAATTATCTGGTAAAAAATATGCAGCACAGTGATCGTCTGCTCATTGTGGATGATGTTTTTGATACGGGTCGTTCAGTTGAAGCCATTATCAATGAATTACACCGTCGGTTACGATTAAATACTCCGGAAGATATACGCATTGCCGTGCCGTATTACAAGCCTACCCGAAATCAGATAGGTAAAGCACCGGATTATGCAGTGCATGAAACAGCAGACTGGCTTAAATACCCTCATTCGCTGGAAGGTTTGAGCGTAGATGAAATACGAGAAAAACGTCCTGCGATTTATGAAATTCTTAAAGACCATTTAAAGGAAACGTAGGATTTTCAGTTATTGGTAAAACTTTTTTAAAGTGTAGTTCGTCTTTGATCTGACGATTTAGATAAGAGAGGCCGAGCATAACCTGACATTCACAGTAGCAAGGTAATGATTTAGTATTATATGAAATTGCAGAGATTACTCTGGGCCATCCCCACCCTTAATTTTACTGCTGACCCTCTTTACCGAACGAACGTGTTCGGCAGTGAGTTTGTGCGTTTTAAGGAAGAGAAAGTTTTATTTATGAGAAACAGCCCAACTATAAGAGGCACAGTCAGTGGCTGGATTGGAATTTTTTTTGTTATATTGTTGCATGTCGTAGATAAAAGTGAAAATATAAAGGTCAAGTATGTGAAATTCAATTTTATATGATTTAGGGGGGACTTTATGTGTAAGCAACACTTAGGGAGAAAAACACGAACCATGCTGGTGCTGGCAGGAATTATCCTGGCAGTACAGTGTGTTCTTGTATCTGCCGCAATGGCGGTTGTGTACGTGGATAGTAACGCAACAGGGGTTGGAAATGGCAGTTCCTGGGCAGATGCCTATACTGATTTGCAAGTTGGTATAAACAGTGCGGTTGGTGAGGAAGTCTGGGTTGCCAGTGGTACATATTTGCCTACTTTGGCACCCTATATTCCTGGGGGAACTGATCGATTTCTTCACTTTGCACTTAAATCCGGTGTCGCAGTATATGGTGGTTTTGCTGGTACGGAAACATCCATAGTTGAGCGTGATTTTGAGGAAAATATTACAATTTTAAGTGCTGATATCGGGATTCCAGACGACCGTACAGATAATTGTTATCATGTTTTCTTTCATGATAAAGACTCTGGGCCAGCTATTGATATAACTGCCCTACTTGATGGTTTTGTTATCCGTGATGGTAATGCGGACGAGAGTGCTGGGGGGATTCATAGTAATGGTGGTGGAATGTATAATCATGAGACATCACCCACCATCACACATTGCCTCTTTACTTCTAATAGCACAGACAACACTAGTGGATGGAATGTTGGTGGTGGCGGTGGAATGTATAATTATTATGGTTCTCCTGTCATTAATCAATGCGCGTTTGTGGATAACACTACAGGAAGACATGGTGGAGGGATTTTAAACATCGGTGCTGCTCCACAAATATTGTCATCTACATTTTCAGGCAATACCGCACCTGACGGTTCAGGTGGTGGAATTTACAATAATTCAAATGGTGTATTTACCGGGAATACCATAAACGATAGCAGCGCTAAAGAGGAGGGTGGTGGATTGTGTAATATTTCTTCATCATCTGTTTTCACCAACTGTACATTTGATAACAATGTTGTAACTAATGGTAGTGCAGCAACAGCGATTTTTAATAGTGGCGGGGTTCCGAAGTTCACAAATTGTACAGCTACAGGGATAAACTCTCTTTCCAGTACTGCTATGTACAGTTATAATTCCAGTCCAGAAGTGAAAAATTCTATATTTCGGACTGGTGCGAATCAGGAAATTATAAATAATGGAGGAACAACTACAGTCACTTTCAGCGTTGTATCGAGCACAGATGCAAATCCAGGAACCGGTAATACCGAAGCGGATCCATTATTGGATGCGGCAGGGTTACAGGATAACGGTGGCCCGGTAAAGACGGTAGCTATCGGAGTTGGAGGATCCGCTGAAGATAGTGGTACTGCAACCGGTGCTCCTGTCAATGATGCTAGAGGAGTGGGAAGGCAAAGTCCACCGTCCATAGGAGCTTATGAACTTATAAGTTATACAGTGGGTGGGGAAGTGAGTGGGCTCGCTGGCATGAATGAAGTCGTTTTGCAAAACAATGGTGGTGATGATAAGACAATACTCACTGATACCATATACACTTTTACCACGGCGGTCGAGGATGGAAAATCGTATGATGTTACTGTATTGACGCAGCCATCTGGACCCACAAGTCAGTTATGTACGGCCGAAGGAACTGGGACAATCAACGGAGCAAATGTAACCAATGCCGATGTTCTCTGTGTGAACACCTATACCGTTGGTGGCACTATAAGCGGTCTTGCAGGTGGTAATAGTGTTGTCTTGCAAAACAATACCGGGGACGACCTGACCGTTTCTGCCGGTGATACTGATTTTACCTTTGCTACCGCTCTTGCCGATGGAAGTGCCTATTCTGTTACGGTATTGACAGATCCGACAACACCCAATCAGGTGTGTACTGTTACCAGTGGTAATGGAACAATTGGCAGCGCAGACGTCACCAGTATCAGCATCGCCTGTGTAACGACAACTTATACTGTTGGCGGTACCATAAGCGGACTTGCTTCGGGAACTGTGGTTGTTTTGCAAAATAACGCTGCGGATAATCTGACTCTTAACAATAATGATCCTTTTACCTTTGCCACTGCAATTGACGATGGAAGTACTTATCTGGTCACAGTATTGACAAACCCCGAATCTCCCAATCAAACCTGTACCGTTAGTAATGAGACTGGAATGGTTAATGGAGATAATGTTGCTACTGTCAGTGTTGCCTGTACGACGAATACCTATTCTATCGGTGGTGTAGTATCAGGGCTTGCCGCAGGTAATAGTCTGTGGTTGGAAAATGGAGGTGATACGATGGAACGTATCGATAATGGATCCTCTGTCCTGTTCTATCTCATTGATGGGACACCCTATGATGTAACTGTAAGTACTCAACCCACCACACCCAATCAGATCTGTAGTCTTACAAATGCCAGTGGTACTGTTGCTGGAACAAATGTCACTAATATTGATGCAAATTGTGTGACCACAACCTATACGATTGGCGGCTTCGTAAGCGGCCTTGTTGAGGGTAACGAAGTCGTTTTACAAAATAACGCCGGGGATGATCTTGCCCTTAGTAGTAATGGTGATTTTACTTTTGCTACTGCAATTGATGATGGCAGTAGTTACGGCGTTACAGTATGGACTGATCCAACATCTCCCGACCAGATCTGCACAGTAACCAGTGGTGGTGGAAGTGTTAATGGAGCAAATGTTACTAATGTCAGTGTTGCCTGTGTGACCACGACTTATACCATCGGTGGCTCCATAACCGGACTTGCAGTAGGTAACGACGTTGTTCTGCAGAATAATGGTGGAGATAATCTGATGGTTGATGCTGATGGTAATTTTACTTTTGCCACAGCAATTGATGATGGCAGTAGTTACAGCGTTACAGTATTGACTGATCCAACATCTCCCAACCAGATCTGTACAGTAACCAGTGGTAGTGGAACTCTTGCCGGAGATAATGTCAGCACTGTCAGCGTTAATTGTGTAACGAATACTTATACTATTGGCGGGGTTGTAACCGGACTCTTCACAGATAACAGTGTTACTTTGCAAAATAACAATGGTGATGATCTGACAGTTGATGCAAATGGTAATTTTACTTTTGCCACAGCACTGGATGATGGAAGTACTTATGTGGTGACAGTACTTACTCAACCGGAAACGATCGTCCAGACCTGTACTGTTATCAATGGTGATAGTACACTTTCCGGAATAGATGTTGAAAGCGTTCATATAAAATGTGGTAATTTCCCATGGACTATGTTCTTACCTGCAATACTGAATGCTCAACCGTAGATTCCATCGAATAGTCGAAGGAAATACAAAGCCCTACAGGACATAATGTCCGGTAGGGCTTTTTTTCTATCTGGTAAATCTGAATGGCTGGAATTCTTACATTACTTTTTTATTCCTATGCCAGGCAGAAAATCTTGTTTGAACTTCTGAGAGTGTTGGGATGGGTAATACGGGTGGTTGATTCATCGGTTATCCTCCTTAGTTGTTAGAAGAAAACCGATTGTGCAGATCTTTAATTGTTGGGCATGGCAGGCTTGCCGGAAATACACATTGTACCATAAGTTCGATCGTTATTTTATTACGTATATATAGTAGTAAGGTAAGGTTTGAGGGTGAAAAGAGTTTCAGTACATTTGATGTGGCAATCTCAAGTGCGAGGGGACTGAGAGCAGGACCCGTCGGAGTGCATACAATAACTCGTTAGAATATCCTTTTTAGTCTCAAAAAAAAGCGTTTAAGAGCATAATTGGCCTCTTTTTTGTACTTTTTCAATGTGGTAATAATTAGTTATCTTGGTCCGACCCTTGTTCATATTGTTCATTATGGCACCTTTTTTTACCAAAGCTTGTTTGCCTGAAAAATTCTTCAGAATGACAAGTGGCTAATATTCTCTGGAGACAATTGTTAAACCCTGTCATCTCAATGGATTGAGTAGGCAATATCCTTGGTTTGACGAATTTTTGCTATTAACTTAGTGATTTTGGGTTGCAATTTACTGTGTGGTCGTTTATTTTCGCAAACCCTGCATTTTGAAATGAGAGCGTAGCCAGACAAAATAGAACTAGGAGCTTGTCCGAGAATTGGCATTTCTTTTCAAATCGAGGCATTTTGAAAAAATAAGCACAGGTGCCCCGCAGGAATCACCTAAACTACGGGTACAAGTGCAATTGGAGTGCATATAGTTGATATTCCGAGCATTGTTTTTTTAATGACAATTTGCAGGACAGAAATAGGAACAAAAGATTATTATATTAATACGTTACATGTGCAGGCATGTTGAAAGGAGTTTTGTTTTGAATGATGCAATGATAATAAAAAAACATTTTATAGTATTCAGTATGGCATTGATAGTGTCGGGTATTTTTGCAAAGGGGGCAATTGCTACAAGCCTCACCGCTTCCACATCGTTAACAGTTGTTCATGTGACGGAATGGGCCTTCAATAGTGTTGATATTACCAGATGGGAAGGTGACTGGCCTAACGATCCAGATGACTTTATAATTCCAGAAGGTCAGGAGGTTTATCTCAACAATGTTCAGTTTGTCCTGCCTCATATCTCATGGGAAACTACTCCCTATCGGCTGCCCTATCCTGTATTTCCGAATGCCATGGCTGGAATGGTTGCTGCAATCTGGTCTACAGATAATGGAAAAACCTTTACGCTCGGTTCGTGGGATTATCTTAGGGCTACTGCACATGCTAAAGGCATTGAAGCTGGTATGCCTGACTGCTGGATGGGAACTCTGGTGCATTCCATATGTGACAGGAAGGAAGGTGAGTGTAATGGGAGAAACAAGAGTAATCTCTATTTCACTGAATATGCTTCCGGAAATACCTCTTGTTGGGGGAGCTTGTAGGCTTATATTCAAATCTGATGTTTTGCTACAAATTTAAGGTACCTCGCCTTTGAGCGAGAAGGAGAGGGATGGGTAGCTTAACAAAAGCCTTCCGCGACTTGTTCGTTGCATTCTATGTTAAATACCAATGCTCAAATTTTCACATACATTTTCTCTAAGCGAAGCACTAACCCAATAATTCGGCTTTCTTCCCTCAAGTTTTTTAGCTGCTTCTATGACTGAAAGGGCTTTGTCTCTGCCGCCTGGAATGTCTGTCTTGTTCAGGAAAATATAACTGCGTGCCTTCGCCGGACAGCCCTTTAAAAAACCTTTTGAATGGACGGCTAATTTTGCAATAGTCAGAGGCGTGATTTTAGCACCTGGCTGCAACCCTGTTCGGGATGATACCAGCTCGGCCCGAAAGACATTTGCATCTTCCAGTGTCTTGCCAATGATATCAAGTCCTACCACGCAGATAAAGACGTCTGTTATTTCCGGCACAATAGGTTCGTTGTCACCAGGAGCTTTGAAAGATAATTGTCTGGCACCATCAGCCTCTATTACCATTCGTTCTGCCGAGGATTGATCAAGAATTTGTTCCACTTGTGAACACGTTAGCCCCTGCAGTTTGTTGCCTGATGGCAAAAGATGGTGGGCGACTGTTGCATGGTTATATTTTTGGAGGCAATTCTGCAGATTATCATAAAAGTTGTCACAAGAAAATAAAATGATCCCACCTGTTTGCCTGGCAGTTGGTATGAGGATACGGGTTGTGGTGCAGGATACAACCTTAAACCCTTTTTCTTGAAATGCATGGGCCAGTAGAAACATGAGAGATGTCTTGCCACCACCACCGACAATGGAAATTACTTTGTCGCTTTCTCTGATCAAGGTGCTGAAAATTGCGGCCATAAGGCTATAACGCTCCTGAGCGGGCAGCGATCAGCTCAGCTATTATACTGACAGCGATTTCCTTTGGTGTTTCCGAACCGATTGAAAGACCAACCGGGCAGTGAACACGGGCAAAATCAGCATCGGTAAAGCCCTGGTCACGCAGGTTGGAATAGGTAATGTTACGTTTACTTCTGCTGCCAATCATGCCGATATATCTTGCAGGTGTCTGTAAAGCCTGATCGAGTGCTTCCTGGTCATAGCTATGTCCACGGGTAAGAATGAGCAAGTAATAGTCTTCTCCCTGACCAATGGTTTGAAACAGGTTTTGGAAGTCTTTGATCACATGGGTGGCTCGCGCCATGGGGAATCGATCTGTATTGGAAAATTCCTGACGATCATCACAAACCACCACCTCAAAATCCACGTACGAAGCGAGTTTTGCCACTGCTTTGGAAACATGCCCTCCGCCAATCAGGACAACTGTGCCGGATTTTGGGAGTGGATCAATGACAATAGATTTTTCTGCAATATTGATCAGTTGTGTAATTCTATGGCGCATGATGGCTTTGAAATCAATGTCTCCTGCCGGTGGACTGCTTTTGCGCATATCAATAAAAGAGCGTAGAGGGCGTCTCTCGTCGGAAATGTCTATCATCCAGACGCCTTTTGCGCCATCAAGAAAACAGTTCAGAGCCTGCTCGAACATGGGAGTTATGTCAGGAGTGAGCCGTTCGATAAGAACGAGCTGGACACCTCCACAGACCATATCCGTATCTTCTTCAGAGCCATTTGCGCGCATGTCAAATTCAGTGAGAACAGGTGCCGCACCATTTGCGACTTTAGTGGCCGCTTCATGGGCTGTGAATTCCATCCTTCCCCCACCAATGGTACCATGCAGCGTACCGTCTTCTTCCACAAACATTTTAGAACCGGGAAGGCGTGGGGCAGATCCACTTTTATCAATGATGGTTACCAGGGCAACTGTACGATCTTGTTTTAGTTGAGCAAGAATTTCTTTTTCGATCATTTGAAAATGTTACGTTATTTTTGACTGAGCCCGAAGGATGCAGAGCTACAATGTAAATATAAAAAGGGCGTCCGATTGAATCAGTCGCCCTTTTTTATATAGAAACAAAAAATATGAAAGAGTTCCTGCTAGAACTTTGTTACCCAAAAGACAGTCGGATTAAAGATAAGGTCATCATTGTCCGAGTCGTAGAATTGAGTAGAGAGTTCAAACTCCATACCAATAGCAGAATCAGAGAGGAAGTTACCTTTTCCGACAAAAGAGTCGAGTTTGAGTCGTATCTGTGGTTCGGTCAGAATAGCAACTTTATTATTGTATTCCCATACGTCAAAGAAACCCTGGAAGTCAAAGTTTACCGATCCAATGGAAAAAGGCTGGCCCCAGACATAGGTTACCTGCCAGGTGATTTCGCTGCTGTCCTTCTCATCAATAATTTCATAATCCTTAATCAGGAAAGATATATTGGAAAATCCGAAATTGGGTTGTCCAAAACCAAGATCAAAGGAGACACCATACAATAAAGCATCATCAATAAAATCATAACCATCGACAGGCGAACCACCATTGTATTCAAGTTTGATGTAGGTTTCTTTAAGAAACGAACCCAGCATGTTGGTGCCTTCTTCAGGCCCGAGAATAATTTTGTCAAGGCTGATTCGAGTCGCGAACTCACCGTAATACTGGGCTGGTTCCAATTTATAATTGTCCTTTCCTTCAATATCCAGAAAGCCAAAATTGTCGCCATATTTCCATTCTGAAAAATGGGCAAAGGTAGCAGTGAGGATGTCTTCTTCAATATCTTTGCCATTGGCATCTTTAAAGCCCTTGTCCCTGGCAAAATCCATATGCATTTGAATCTCTGTATTATGGAAATAGTCTTTGGCCTCTGCCGGTACTGAGCATAAAGCACCAAGGGCAAAGGCACAGCCGGCCATCATAATCAAACTTTTTTTCACTTTTCTCTCCTTCTTTAAATTAATAAAAATTGGCTATTTTTCGTCATGTTAAAGTATGTTTATATTTTCAACTTATTAACACCCCACAAGGGGGTATAGCCGTCAGGCTAAGCGTTAGTTATTAGTCGTTAACAATTGATTGTTAATTATTTGTGTTGTCATTTCATTAGATTATCAAAAGAATATTTTTAATAATAATCAATAATCAATAATCAATAATCAATTGACAACGGTTAATTGTTAATATTTTGAAATAGCACATTTTGTGTCATCACCTCAACTGGTTAAAAGTTGTTGGCAGACAAGGAAAGCTTCTTAGCCTGACGGCTATGCCCACAAGGGGGTATAAGTACCTTCACGAAATTCTTTTCAAAAAAACACGAAAAGAATTTCTAAGGTACTAACACTCGGGCAGCTTTATCATGTTCTTCCAAGAGTTCCGGCAGATCTACACCGTTTAGATGCCCTTTTTTCACTTTCCATTTTCCGGCTACCATGACGTAATCAGCTTTGTATGCACCACATAGAAGCAGAGCAGCCAGTGGATCACCAGCTCCTGAAAAACGTGTTTCATCCAGTTTGAACAAGGCCAGATCCGCCTGTTTGCCGGAAGCAATTTCACCAATATCGTTTCTACCAAGACAGCGTGCAGAACCTTGGGTAGCCCAGCGCAAAGCATCAAAATGGGTTATTCCGGACGAGCCATAACGCAAGCGTTGCAGCATCAAGGCCTGACGTACTTCCTGGATCATATTGGAGCAGTCGTTGGATGCTGAGCCATCAACACCCAGCCCAACAGGACTACCTGCTTTTTCCAGATCGCGCGTGCGGCATTGTCCCGAACCAAGAATCATATTAGAGCTTGGACAATGGCTGATTCCAACGCCTGCCTTGCCAAGTCTTGTGATTTCCTTATCAGTAAAGTGAATACCGTGAGCCAACCACACATCATCAGCCATCCAGCCAACGCGCTCCAGGTAATCCACAGGACGTACTCCAAAGAGTTCAATGCAGAAATCAGTTTCGTCGTGGGTTTCTGCAAGATGGGTGTGTAAACGAACTTTTTTTCTTCGAGCGAGTTGTGCACTTTGTTTCATCAAATCTTCAGTCACACTAAATGGCGAACAGGGAGCAAGGGCAACCTGAATCATGGAGCCTTCTTTCTCGTCATGATACCTGTCTATTACACGCTCACAGTCGGCAAGAATGGAATCTTCATCCTGAATAGTATTGCGGGGTGGTAAACCGCCCTCATCTTCCCCGAGGCTCATGGAACCACGGGTAAGAGTGGCACGAATTCCAATCTGTTGTATGGCATCAACCTGAATATCCAAAGCCTCGCGTGCTGCTTCAGGGAAGATATAATGATGATCAGCTGCCGTAGTACAACCTGAAAGCAATAACTCTACTGCGGCAAGGCGTGTTGACAGATGAATCATATCTTCGGTGAGCCCTGCCCAAATGGGGTAGAGACTTTTTAACCATGGAAATAATTCTTTGTTTAATGCGCTGGGACAGGCACGGGTAAGGGTTTGATAAAAATGGTGATGCGTATTAATGAGACCTGGAAGTATCACGTGCTCGGAGGCATCAAAAATCTGGTCAACGTCTCTGGATGGCTGCTCGTCTTGGGCAAGCACTTCTAAAATTTTTCTGTTTTCGACAACAATACCACCACCTGCATTGGTGGAATCGTCTATAAAGATAGCAAGTGGATTTTTTAACCAGATTTTCATTTTTTTATGTATCAACCCAACTTCTTTAATAAACCTGTCCGTTCATTGAATGAATCGACCAGATTATCAATGGTCTCCATGGAATTATGAATACCGGTCCAGTAATCAGGGTCATACCACTGGGCCTGGATTTCCTCATGGGTTTTTCCCTGTTGCTCTACCCAGGTAAAATATTTCAGATTGTGAATCCGTTTCCGATCTACATAGCTCAACTCCTGCATATTATCAGTAGTTTCACCAAGCATATAG
This sequence comes from Desulfocapsa sp., assembly GCA_029932055.1. Lineage (GTDB taxonomy): Bacteria > Desulfobacterota > Desulfobulbia > Desulfobulbales > Desulfocapsaceae > Desulfocapsa. The sequence goes on along the minus strand of JAOZQU010000014.1, from coordinate 12,027 downwards.
CGATGGAAGGTGGCAGCAGCATCCACGTTTGTGAATTCGCCTTCCTCTTCAGTCTGTTCCGTCAGGCGGCTCTGGTACATTTCCATGGAATCCGTGGCCATGGTGACCATCACGTCTTTATCATCCATTTCGTAGTATTTTGCAGTTTTTATGGCCGCGAGCACATTGGCGATACTGGATATTCCCAAGAGATGTAGGTCATTCACCAAATCCTCGGAAACACCCTGATTGACCAGATATTCCTTACCGGCAGGCTCATTGAACAGACGAATCAGGGCCATGGGACCACAATCGTCAATTGCAGTGACTACATCTGTATTTTTAGCATTGTGAATCCAGGGAACATGTTTATCACCAATGCCTTCAATGCGATGTGCTCCGAATCCGTTATTCAAGAGAGTCGGACATTGCAGCGCCTCACTGGCTACAATTTTGGAGAGTGGAAACTGCTCTTTCATGTAATCACCGCAGGCAATAGTGCCTCCGGAACCGGTATTGGATACAGTGGCCCGAAAACGATCATTTGGACCCATGGTTGCAGATAAGGCTTCCATCATGGCTCGACTGGTGACTTCGTAATGCCACAGGTAGTTGCCAAACTCATCAAATTGATTAAAAATAGATAATGCCTGTCCGGAATTCCGCAGTTCCCAGCATTTATCAAATATTTCCTTTACATTGCTTTCAGAGCCCGGTGTTTTGATGGTTTCTCCAGCCACATCAGCAAGCCAGTCGAAACGTTCCTTACTCATACCCTCAGGTAAAATAGCGATGGAATCACAGGCCAGCAGGTTGGAGTCATAGGCACCTCCGCGGCAATAGTTACCGGTGCTGGGCCAGACAGCTTTTTGTGAAGTTGGATCAAACTGACCGGTAACCAGACGTGGAACAAGACAGGCATAGGCAGCTCCAACCTTATGGGAGCCAGTGGGGAAGTATTTGCCTAGCAGAATGACGATACGGGCATCAATACCAGTGAGTTCCTTTGGCAGAACCAGATAGTTCACATCGCCGAATTTACCACCGGTTTCTTTGGGCTCGTTATGCCAGTTGATGCGGAACAGGTTCAGCGGGTTCAAGTCCCATAAGCCGACATCTTCCAGTTGTTTGGTTATGGAGTCCGGGATCAAACCCGGATTGATCATCTCCCTGAAGGTGGGGATGATGATATTTTGTTCCCGGGCACGCTGGACTGCATTCTCAAGTTTTTGTTCATCGTGAATAGTTAAGTCGATTAAATCACTCATAAGATTCTGATTTCCTGAATTGTTCGTTTTAATGTGTCTAAATTCGGCTCAATATGGTGAGGTCTGGAACCAGCCATCTCAACCGAAGTCATGGTATTTTTAATATCTTTGAGGCCATTGCCTGTATTCAAAACAACAATACGCTCATCCGCTTGAACCAGGCCATCTGCGACAGCCTTGACAAGACCTGCATAAGCGGCAGCCCCTGCCGGCTCGGCAAAGACACCGATGCCTCTGGCCAGTGTTGGGATGGCAGTTAAAATTTCGTCGTCACTGATACAGATATAGGCACCGTTTGTTTCACTCACTGCTGCAAGGGCTTTTATTCTATCTCTGGGAAGTCCGGCACTGATACTGTCTGCCACTGTAAGCCCTGAGACAGGTGCTTTGGTGAGAATATCTTCGTTGTTTTTCCAGGCTTCAAACATATAGTTACTGCCCTGTGCCTGCACCCCAATGAGGCGAGGTATATGATCAATCCAGCCAAGTTCCAGCAAATCTTTTAAGCCTTTGTGCAATCCACCGATAATGCAGCCGTCACCGACACTGACAAAGATAGCATCCGGTGCATGCCAGTTCAGTTGCTCACATATCTCATAGGCTGCTGTTTTCTTCCCTTCAGTCATGTAGGGGTTATAGCCGGTGTTGCGATTATACCAGCCATATTCGGCTGCTGCTTCCAAACACAGTTCAAAGGCATCATCATAGGTGCCTTTAATCAGCATCACCGTGGAATTGTAAACTAGTAACTGGGCGATCTTGGCAGGTGGCGCTGATTCCGGGACAAAAATAACGTTTGGCTGTCCAACGCTTGCGCAAATACCACTTAATGCGGCTGCAGCGTTCCCTGTGCTTGCCGTGGTGATGATTTTTGCACCTTTTTCCTGTGCTTTCACTACAGCCACAGCACTGGCCCTGTCTTTAAAACTTCCAGTGGGTAAACGGCCATCATCTTTAACCCACAAATGTTTCAATTGTAAATTTTCGGCCAGCCGTGGCGCTTTGTATAACGGTGTCCAGCCAATGGCGAGCGGCGGCACTTCGGCGTCTGGAGCAACAGGCAACAGCGGCTTGTAGCGCCAGATACTGTAATCCTTACTTGCAGCAAGGATTTCCCGGCTGATTCGGGTTTTGATAAGATCAAAGTCGTAGCACACATCCAGGATTCCATCATTGTGGTGATCTGGACAGATGTATTCAATTGAATCCGGGGCGTATTCTTTGCCACAGATGAGGCATTTTAAATGAAGTATATGATCCATAATTCTTTTCGATGTCACTTAGGGCGCATTCAAAAATAACTTCGTATTCTGAGGTACTGGTAAACGGTTACACAAAAAAAGGAGATGACCTTATTAAAAAGTCATCTCCCGTTTGACTTAAAACCTTGATGCAGAAAAAAATTATTTTGGAATTTTCCCCAGAACACCTTCTACATAATAGCTCATACCAAGAAGATCTTTATCGGTAAGAGATTTTCCGGCTTCAACAACAACTTTACCGCTCTGATCTTTAACAGGACCCTGGAAAGGATGAAAAGAGCCGTCAGCAATGGCTTTTGTGGTTTTTTCAACAAGTGCTACAACATCTGCAGGTACCACAGGATTCATGGGAGCAAGCTCAATGGAACCTTCTTTTATGCCACTCCAGACCGCATCAGATTTCCAGGTATTGTCAAGCACAGCCTGTGTTGTTTTTGTATAGAAATCACCATAAACATGGGTGGCTGCGGTAAGATGAGCTTTGGGCCCATATTTGGACATATCAGAATGATAGGCGATGGAGTAAACACCTTTCTCTTCAGCTGTCAAGGTTGGAGCAGTTGAGTCGGTATGATGGGTGATGACATCCGCTCCCTGAGTGATGAGTGCCTCTGATGCCTCACGTTCTTTGCCCGGATCAAACCATGAATTTACCCAGATCACCTTTACCTGGATATCAGGATTAACTGATTTTGCACCAAGGGTAAATGCATTAATACCACGAATGACTTCAGGGATTGGAAATGCTGCAACATAGCCGAGGGTATTGGACTTTGTCATTTTTCCGGCGACGATTCCGGTCAGATAACGGCCTTCATAGAAGCGGCACATATAGGTGCCCACATTTTTGGTTGTTTTGTATCCGGTGGAATGCTCAAAATATTTTTTGGGGAACATTTTGGCAACTTTCAGGGTAGGATTCATGTAACCAAATGATGTGGTGAAAATAAGATCATGACCACTTTTTGCCAAGTCTCTGATGACACGTTCGGCCTCAGGGCCTTCCGGTACACTTTCAATATATTTGGTTACTATTTTGTCACCGAGATTTTTTTCAAGCTCGAGTCTGCCAAGATCATGCTGGTATGTCCAGCCTGCATCCCCAACTGGACTGATATAGACAAAACCTACTTTGAGCTTATCTTCAGCTGATGCAGACAGGGTAAATCCTGCCACACACGCCAGAAGAATAAAAACGGATAAGACATGCTTCTTCATACTTGTCATCTGTGTCTCCTTTAATAAATGAATATTGTTATAATTTTTTAAATCACACACGTTGCAATAAAAGTTTACCAGTGCGACAGGTTCTTTCAGACAAGGCTTTAAATAATAGTTTTTTATATATTTAAAGCCTTGTCTGAACGAAGATGGCGTGCTGGTGAACTTTTACTGCACATTTGGATGATAGGTTATACCTAGTGACGCCGGTGAGTTCAATCGTATTGTGTTTTGGTCTCTTGAAATAAACACCAGCACAACAATCGTCGCAACATACGGTAGCATGGACAAAAGCTGAGCCGGAATATCGATACCAAAGCCCTGAATATGGAACTGGGCAATTGTAATAGCACCAAAAAGGTATGCTCCCAGCATCACTCTAGCTGGTCGCCATGTGGCAAACACTACGAGAGCAAGGGACACCCAGCCTCTTCCCGCAACCATTCCTTCCACCCACATGGGTGTATAGGCAATTGAGAGATATGTCCCTCCTAGTCCTGCCATCGCTCCACCAAACAGAACGGCCATGTATCTGATTTTGATCACATTATAGCCAAGCGCATGGGCGGATTTCGGTGCTTCGCCAATTCCTCGCAGAATAAGACCTGATTTGCTTTTATATAAAAACCAGGAAATAGCGACAAACAGTGCACCAGAGCAGTAAATAAGCATATCGTGGGAAAAGAAAAGTTGCCCGACAACAGGGATATTACTGAGTATTGGAATATGGATTTCAGGAACTCCGGGAAGAGCAATACTGGTATATTTAAGACCAAGGAACGCGCTCATTCCTACACCAAAAATGGTTAAAGCAAGTCCGCTGGCAACCTGATTTGCCATTAAGGTCAAGGTCAAAACCGCAAAGATCCCTGCCATAAGTGCTCCTGCGGTCATCCCGCAAAGAACGGCTACCAGAATGCTTCCGGTTTTTGCCATGGCAATAAACCCGGAAATTGCACCAACCAGCATCATGCCTTCAACTCCCAGATTTAACACTCCTGATTTTTCGGTGATAAGTTCGCCAAGTGCTGCATACACAAATGGTGTTCCAGCGGCAATGGCGGCGATCAGTATATGAATAAATATATCAAAATCCATTATATCGCCTCCTGCTGTGGAGTCGTTATGCGTATCCGGTAATTAATGAGGAAATCTGCTGCAAGAAGATAGAAGAGCAACAACCCCTGGAAGATCCCGGTTACCGCAGCCGGTAGATCAAGATTCATCTGGCCTGACTCCCCGCCCAGATATAAAAGGGCCATGAGAAGACTTGAGAGAAAAATCCCTCCAGGATGCAGTCTTCCAACAAAGGCGACAATGATTGCAGCATAGCCGTAGCCCGGTGATACAGAGGGAAGAAGCTGACCTATGGGGCCGGCAATCTCAAGGACACCGGCAATACCTGCTGTTACTCCACCTGACAAAAGCCCAATCCAAATCAGTTTTTTGTATTGAAAACCAGCATAGGACGCGGCTTTTTGTGCAAGTCCAGCCACTTGAATCTGGAATCCGGTAAAGCTTTTCAGTAAAAAGATCCAGCCAATAACAACACCGGCGCATGCAACTAAAACACCAGCATGAAACCGTGTCCCCTCAATGAGTATGGGAAGTATGGCAGAATCTGCAAAGAGGACAGACTGAGGAAAACCGTATCCATCGGGATCTCTTAAAGGCCCGTGAACAAGAAGTGCCAGGAGTAGAATTGCCACATAATTGAGCATAAGACTTACAAGAATCTCATTGGCATTAAAAACTGTTTTCAAAAATGCCGGAATTGATGCCCATACTATTCCACCAGCGGCACCGGCAAGAATCATAAGCGGTAAAATAAAGAAGCTGTTACTGTCGTTGAAAATAATTGCAATATAGCCGCCAAACAGAGCGCCGACAGCAAGTTGTCCTTCGGCACCAATGTTCCAGATACTTGCCCTGAAACCAATGGCAAGCCCGGTTCCGATAAGCATGAGTGGTGAAGCCTTTATGAACAGTTCGCCTATGCCGTACAAATCATTGACGGGTTCTATAAAGAAGGCATGAAATGCCTCCACGGGATTTTTACCGAGCAGGGTGAAAATTATAAGCCCGCTGATCAGCATAAGAATCGCTGCAATCAGGGGAGACATGTATTTCATTGTCTTTGATGGTTCTGACCGTGGTTCTATTTTAAGAAGCATGTTGTTCCTCGTTTCGGCTTGATTCCAGAGCTGTGGTATCCGCTTCCGCGGGGCCACCCGGGAACATTCCGCTCATCCATATTCCTATATCTTCTTTGGTGGTTTCAGCTACATTGAGAGAAGGAGAGATGTGACCTTCTGCAATAACAATAAGGCGATCACATATTTCAAAGAGTTCATCAAGTTCTTCTGACACCACAAGAATTGCCGATCCATTATTCCGCAAATCAATCATGGCCTGACGGATAATGTTGGCGGCACCAACATCAACCCCCCAGGTGGGCTGGGATACGACCAGCAGGGTTGGGGCTTGCAGGATTTCACGCCCGGTAATATATTTTTGGATATTGCCACCGGATAAACTGGTTATGGGATCATCCTTGGAGCCACATTTTACAGCAAAACCGGTAATACATTTTTGTGCAAACTCAGCAGCCTTGTTAAATTTGAGTAAACCTTTATCAACCATGTCGTGTCGGTGGGCAGTGAGAATTGCGTTATTGGAAAGTGACATTCCCGGTACGGCACCTCTTCCCAGGCGTTCCTCAGGAACAAAACCCAGGCCCATATTGCGTCTTGCGCCAGGGTTTAAATGGCCGGCGGGCTCACCACAAATTCTGATACAATCATTATCTTCCACAGGTTTTTCTCCGCTGAGCGCGTACAGCAGTTCCTGCTGACCGTTACCGGAAATACCTGCAATACCCACAATTTCTCCACCACGTACAGAGAAATTGATCTCTTTAAGATCAGTTCCAAACTGGTCGGCAGAAGATTTGGATAGATTCTTGACACTAAGACACTCTTTACCATCAATAAGCGGTTTGTCTTGAGAACAGACTGGGAGATCCTTACCAATCATCATCTTGGCAAGGCTTGTGGCTGTTTCATTGGCAGGGATTGCATAGCCCGTAACCTTGCCACCTCGTATTATTGTGGCGCTGTGGCATAACTCCATTATTTCATCGAGCTTATGACTTATATAGAGAATTGAACAGCCTTCATCTGCCAGACGCCGCAGTGTTTTAAACATTACACGGACGGCCTGGGGGGTTAAAACAGATGTTGGTTCATCCATAATCAACAGTTTTGGCTGCTGCAGAAGACATCTGAGTATTTCCACCCTCTGGCGAAGCCCCACTGATAAAGAGTGAACAAGACGGCCCGGATCAAGGGGTAGACCATATTCTTCCGAGACATTTTTTATACGTGTGGCCAGGGAATCCATACTTGTATAATCATCCATGGCCAGGGCGATATTTTCGGTCACGGTTAAGGTCTCAAATAGGGAAAAGTGCTGAAATACCATGCCGATGCCAAGTTTTCTTGCATATGCAGGGTTTTGGATGTTAACCACCTCTCCGTTCCATATGATCTGGCCTTTATCCGGTTTCACAACGCCATAAATCGCCTTCATCAACGTACTTTTCCCGGCACCGTTCTCACCGAGCACGGCATGTATTTCTCCGGGCGCAATAGTCATGTCAATAGAATCATTGGCAATGACAGAAGGGTAGATTTTAGTCATTCCTTTTAATTGAAGACGTGGTGTTACAGTCATATTATTCCTGAATTTTTCTGATTAATTATCCCGTTTATGCACAAGACGGCCATCCACATAGGTGTGAAAGATACTTCTATCATCCCCAAGTATAATGAGACTAAACAATAAATCCGCTACATTTTTTGATTTTTCTGATCGTTTAGCCTGCAGAACAGTTGCAGCCGGGTCAAGCACTACAAAATCAGCTTCTTTACCAATACTGAAATTGCCAATTACATGATCAAGAGAAAGTGCTTTCGCACCACCTAAGGTTGCTAAATAAAAGGCCTCATAAGCTGAGAAGTTTTGTTTTTGCAGCTGCATCACTTTATAGGCTTCACTTAAGGTTTGCAGCATATTAAATGATGTACCGCCACCAATATCTGTGGCCATGCCAACGTTCATTTTTTTATCCCAGGCATGGCTGAGGTTAAATAAACCACTTCCGAGAAACAGGTTGGATGTCGGGCAAAAGGCAATGGCTGAGTCTGTATTGTGCAGACATTCCCATTCTTTTTCTTGCAGATGAATACAGTGTGCAAAAATACTGCGGGAACCCGTAAGCCCGTGGTGATGATAAACATCAAGGTAATTCGACCGTTGCGGAAATAATTCTTTTACCCAATCTATTTCATCCTGGTTTTCTGAAAGATGTGTCTGTACATAGGTGTCGGGAAATGCTTGTCTCAATTTTCCGGCCATCTCCAGCTGTTCAGCCGTTGATGTCGGGGCAAAACGAGGGGTGATGGCATAGAGCAGACGCCCTCGTTTATGCCACTTCTCTATAAGTTGTTTACTTTCAGTGTAAGCAGTTTCAGGGGTATCAAGCAGGTAATCCGGAGCATTTCGATCCATCATTACCTTACCTGCAATAATCCGCATATTTATTTTTTCTGCCGCAGAAAAAAGTGCTTCCACCGACTCCGGATGAACAGTGCAAAAGACAGAGGCTGTGGTCGTTCCGTTTCGTAGAAGCTGGTCTATGAAGAAGCCGGCCATCTTTGTGGCATACGCTTCATCCTTGTACTGTTTTTCAGCAGGAAATGCGTAATTATCAAGCCATTCCAGCAACTGTTCACCATATGCCCCCACAATTTCAGCTTGCGGAAAGTGGATATGGGTATCGACAAAGCCTGGTACTATCAGTTTATCCGGATAGTTGTGGATGGGACAGCTTGCAGGGACTTTTTGTCTGCCCTCTTCCCATTCACCAAACCATTCAATACGTCCATTACGCAACAGCAACAGGCCATCTTCAAGGTGCCGAACTTTTTCTTCAAGCTTTGACGGGCAATCAACAATATCTGCAACATCCAGAAATTGGCCTCTGATGGCAGATATGGATTGGCTGCCATCTATCATTTCTTGCTGGCGGTCTCAACAGCATTAATAATGGTTTGGTATCCTGTACACCGACAAAGATTACCCGCATGACCTGTCTTGATCTCCTCACGGGAAAGCTCTTTTCCTTTATTTTTTTCAAGAAAAGAAGTTGTGGTCATAATAAGGCCGGGGGTGCAGAAGCCACATTGAACGGCTCCTTCTTCCACATAGGCATCCTGCACAGCAGAAAGCTTGCCATCCCTGCACTCACCTTCCGTGGTACGTATTACTGTATTATTCGCCCAGGTAGCCAGGTAAAGACAGGAGTCAATGGGAATGTCATCCACAAGAACGGTGCAGGCCCCACATTCGCCAACGCCACAACCATGTTTTACGCTGGTGTAGCCAAGTTCACGCAGCAGATCCATAAGAGATTTGCGCACATCCACATCCATCTCATACTTCCTGGTGTTAATTGTCAGCTTGATGTTCATGGTTTGCATTAGTGCGTACCTCCCTGATTGTCCACTGCCTGTTGGGTTACTTTTTTTGCTAAGGTTCGGATAAGATGCAAACGAAAGTCCTTGCTTGCCCGCCAGGAATCACGTGGCTTGACATCCTCTTCAAGTGCATCTGCCATGGTTTGCAGTGTTTCCTCAGTAATAGTTTTATTTTCCATGGCTTTCTCAGCATTTTTGCAACGAATAGGGGTGGGCGCTGCAACCGTGAATGCAAGTTTGAGTGTTTCAATAACATCGCCATTCATCTTGACAGCGGCACCGCAACCAATGGTGGCAATGTCCATGGCTCCGCGCATGGCATACTTATAATATGAGGCACTGAATCCCTTATAATTCTCAGGCCGAACACAAAAATACTTGAGAAGATCGCCCTTTTGCAGGATTGTTCGTCCTGGACCTGTATGAAAACCGTTAATGGACTCAGTTCGTTCACCTTCCAGACCTTCAATCAGCAAATCAAATTCATGGATCAGGGCTGCACAGGCACTATCTGCACTTACTGCTCCATTACAGATGTTTCCTCCCATTGTTCCACTATTTCGAACCTGTGGGCCACCAATGGTGGCAAGGGATTCTGCAATAACGGGTAGGTGTTTTTTGACGACTTCATGTTCCATTATTTCAGTAAAGGTGGCGAGTGACCCTATAAGGATATTTCCTTCCCCATCAATCTTGATTTCTTTAAGTTCACTTAATCCATTGATGTCTACAAGACGATCATAGTCACTGTTGCCGCCATGGAGACGCACCAGGACATCAGTACCGCCTGCAATTATTTTTGCCTTTTCATCAGCGGCAAGTGCCTGTACTGCATCACCAACGCTGCTGGCAAAATGATATTTTTCAATTGGAAACATATTTTTTACTCTCTTAGATTAGGCCTGCATTTTTAAAGTGCTTAAACAAAACCTTGGGGGTCATGGGCATTTCATTAATTTTTACCCCAGTTGCATCCCATATCGCATTACGAATGGCAGGCCCCTGAGAAATGATGGGTGGCTCTCCCAATGATTTGTTGCCATAGGGGCTTGTGGGATCAAAGGTTTCGACAAATGCACTCTCAAGATCTGGAATATCCACACAAGTGGGGATTTTATAATCCAGCAAATTACCATTATAAATCCAGCCGCTTTCAGGATCTACCAGCAACTCTTCAAATAAGGCCATACCTACCCCCATGGCCATTCCTCCATGAACCTGACCTTCTGCTGAGAGTGGGTGAATAATCTTCCCGGCGTCATGAACATTAATGATCTGCTTAATGGTCACAGCGCACATTTCAATATCCACTTCAAGATCAACAAAGGTGCAGCCATAACTTGGTGCATTGGTGCAGGTCTTGCTTGATACTTCAGCTGTTAACTGTCCGCCGCGTTCTTTATGGTAGTAGCTGTCAAGTGCCAGCTCTTGAAGATCAAGAACCACACTATCCGGCTGATCCTTTCGAATTATTTTTCCGCCAGACAGATCAAGATTTTCTTTATCTTCTCCTGTCATCAGATGGCAATGCTCAAGGATCTTTGCTTTCAGCTTTCCAGCTGCTTGATGCACGGCAGGAGCAGCAACGTAGGTTTGACGTGAGGCATAGGCGCCGGGATCAAACGGTGTTACATCGGTATCCTGTTCAGAAACCACATGGATGGCATCATAATCAATCCCAAGAGTTTCTGCGGCCATTTGGGCAAGTGCTGTATCAGATCCCTGACCGATTTCCGTGGCACCAATCTGCATGTGTACAGATCCGTCCTGGTTCAGAATCAACCGGCATCCGGCAATCTCCACACAGGCAGGATATGTGCCGGAACCATAACTGAATGATGCCACTCCCAGTCCTCGTCGAATATTGCCTTCCTGCTTTGCATAGGTTTCCTGTTTTGCATCCCAGCCTATGGCTTCACGCCCTTTTTCCAGACATTCTATCATCCCCACAGAATGTTCCTTGTCCCCTGTCTTTGAGATGATATCAGCAGGCCTGGCTGAGTTTTTGATACGAAAATCAACGGAATCCATCCCGATCTTCCTGGCAACCTCTTCAAGCACACTTTCAACGCCAAAGAAAAGTTGAGGAGAACCATAGGCCCGCATAGCCCCAGCCGCAGGAACATTCCCGTAATGAGTTGTCGCGGAAAACTTTGACACGCTGCGCGGATACAAATTGCAGAATTTTGAACCTGCAGCCATTGGAATAGAATGTCCATGGGAAGCATAAGCCCCTGTATTGTTAATCACATTCAAATCAATAAATTTTATGACACCATCATTTGTTACCCCGGCGCGAGCAGTAACAGTCTGAGAATGGCGGGTACGAGTGGCAACAAGGCCTTCTTCCCGTTCAAGCTCAATTTTGACCGGGGCACCACCAAGTTTTTTACTTAAGAAAGCAACCATTGGCTCAAGAACAACATCCTGTTTATTACCAAAACCGCCACCAATATATGGTTTAATGACACGGATTTTTGCCCATGGCATATCAAGCGCCTGACCAACTATTCTACGGCAAATATGGGGGATTTGGGTGGAGCTGACAATAACAAGATGATCGTTATCATCCATATAGGCGTATGCCGTATGGTTTTCCAGATGGCAATGAAGAACAATGGGGGTGCTGAATGTGCCCTCAACGATGATGTCCGTCTCTTTCTCGGCATCGCTGATTTTACCGTTCATTTCAAAAGTGGTGGACTTAATGATATTTCCATCTTTGTGTATAGCAGGAGCATCCTTAGCCATTGCAGC
>JAOZQU010000145.1 GCA_029932055.1 Desulfocapsa sp. | reverse complement strand
TTGAAATTACTGGTCGGAACGAGAGGATTTGAACCTCCGACCACTTGTCCCCCAGACAAGTGCGCTACCAGACTGCGCCACGTTCCGATTTGTGATTCTTCTTACCATGGAGTAGGGGGGCTGTCAACAAGTGGTCGACAGGAATTGAGACTTGCTACTCCTTTTCTTTCAGCATATTTTTTAAATCTAAAAGTTCTTTCTTAATTGTTCCAAGACAGTCTGGAACAGTTGATTTTTTTGCAACAGTATCATGCTTTCCAACAGAAAGGAATTTTTTTGCACCGGATATGGTGTAACCCTGTTCATGCAGTAATGTTTTTATTAACAGGACAATTTCAACATCTTCACGTCTGTAGAGGCGTTGATTAGAGTTTGCACGTTTGGGCTGTATCTCTTTAAATTCACTTTCCCAATATCTGAGAACATGTGGGGCCACACAGGCCAGTTTGCTAACCTCACCGATTTTGAAATAGAGTTTGTCAGGTATTTCTATGCTCATTCGGTATTCAATTGACTCATTAGGGATCATTCAAAAATAACTTCATAATTACGAACTTATTTTTGAATGAGTCCTTTGTCAGTGTTATTTATTTACCTGTTCACGCATATTTTTGCTTGGTCGAAAGCTGATCATCTGGCGAGGTTTAATGGTAATGGTTTCACCCGTACGCGGGTTGCGTCCACGACGGGGCTGTTTGTCCCTGACATTGAAAGTACCAAAATGGACGAATTTGATGGATTCTCCATTGAGCAGACGATTTTTCATCCTATCCAGAAAAGTATCTATAAGTTCTGAACATGTACTTTGGGAGTACCCAAGTTGTGCTGTAAGGGCCTCAGCCAGTTCTTTGCGGGTAAGATTACCTTTATTCATTATTAACCTTCTCTAAGACTGCCATTAAATTTGGAAGTCAGTGTATTGATAATTTTTGTATGAGATTTATTAACATTTTTTTCTGTTAATGTCTTTGTTGGAGAACGATATGTTACAGAGACAGCAACACTTTTCATTCCTGTATCAAGCGGTTTTCCCTGGTATACATCAAATATTTCGCAATGTTCGATGAATTTTTCTTTGCTCGTGCGTATCGTGTCTAGCAAATCGCCTGCTTTGGTGTTTGCAGGGACAAGTAGGGCAATGTCTCGTTTAATCGCCGGATAAACCGGGAGCGATTGGAAATTTTTAGCAGCAGCTTTCAAGCTACTGAGCAGTTCAAAGTCCAGATCAATAAAGAAAACATCCTGTTTAATGCCAAACTCTTTTGCTGTTTCAGGTAGTAGTCTACTCAGTTGTCCTACTATACCTTTGTCGGAGTCAAGAAGAAGACATTGGCCGGAATCAGAGAAAACTTCTGCTTCATTTTTTTCAGGGGTACGGAACCTGATTGCATCATCACCACATCCATAGAGGCGCAGTGTTTCAAGAAGTAATTCGGCCATTCCCTTGGCATCAAAAATATCTACAGTATCATCACTATAATAGAGAGATGATGCTTCGCCAGCTCTTAAACCGCTCAGAATACAAGTCAGTCGCTCTTTTTCAACAGGCTGTTCATTTTCGCCCTGCGGAGTGAACACTTTACCAATTTCAAATATTTTGACTGCATTTTTCTGGAAATTTATATTTCGTTTCAGATTTTCAAGAAGTCCGGGTAGAAGCATGGTACGCATGACAGCCTGTTCTTCGCTCAGGGGATTGAGGAGTTGAACCTGAGCGCGTCTGCTGTCGTCCTCAGCAAGCTGCATCATGGAGAGATGCTTTTCCGTAACAAAGCTGTAATTGATTGCTTCTGAAAATCCCATGTCAGCAAGAAGATTTGCAGTCTGATTGCGCAGTAGCCTTATTGGATCCTGTTCTGGATAGCTGAGGCTCACTGTTGGCAGGCTGGTGGGAATGTTATTGAATCCGATAAGCCTTGCAACTTCTTCAACCAGGTCAACTTCACGTTCAATATCGATGCGAAAGGTGGGAGGATTGACCCAAATGGTATCATCATCTTTTGGTTTGCAACGAATGCCGATAGATTGAAGAACATCTGCAATTTTATCGTAATCCAGATCAATGCCAAGCAACGCCGATGTCTTTGAGATACGCAGTTTTAGTGAATTAAGGGGGCGCACGCCACCGTAATAGTCAACACCGCCTTGCGCAGCTTCTCCACCGGCGATTTCACAAAGAAGAGAGACAGCACGTTCCATGGCTGTAACACAACCACCGGGGTCTACGCCTCGCTCAAAACGATATGATGCCTCAGAAGCCAGTTTGAGTCTTCGCGCAGTACGACGGATTGAGATTGCGTTAAAACAGGCGCTTTCCAGGAGAATGTTGGTGGTGTTATCACTGACTTCAGAATTCATTCCCCCCATAACACCAGCTACGGCAATCGGTTCATTGGCATCACAGATCATGAGCATATCCCGCTCAAGTGTGCGTTCTTCTCCGTCAAGTGTTGTGAATGTTTTCTCGTTGTTTTTGGGATGGCGGACAATAATCTGTTTTCCGGCAATCTTATTGTAATCAAAAGCATGCAGTGGCTGGCCATATTCCATCATCACAAGGTTTGTGATATCCACAACATTATTAATTGGGCGAAGGCCTATGGCTAGCAAACGTTTACGAATCCACCAGGGAGAAGGCTCGATCGTTACATTTTTGATAAGTCGGGCAGCATAACGGGGACAGACTTCGGAATCTTCTACGTCAACACTAAAATCATGATTGGAATGGACAAGTGTTGCAGCGTCTACCGGAAGAGTAAGAGGGGTTCTGGTAATTCCTGCCACTTCTCTTGCTATCCCGATCACTGAAGCGCAATCCGGGCGGTTGGGGGTAAGGTCAACTTCAACCAGAAGATCATCTATTCCCAAGGCCTCAAGGAGTGGTATGCCATGATCCAGGTCAGAAGGAAGTTCCATGATACCTTCATGTGAATCACTCAGTCCAAGTTCTCTTTCAGAGCAGAGCATACCATGGGATTTTATTCCACGAACTTTAGAAGCTTTAATTTTCGTACCATCAGGCATTACCGTACCAACGAGGGCAATGGCAGTGACAAGATTTTCGCGGACATTGGGTGCGCCACAGACAATGCTTAGTGTTTCATCACCAACTGCCACTTCACAAAGATGCAACTTGTCGGCATTTGGGTGGGCTTCCACTGATAAAACTTTGGCAGTCTTCAGGGCTTGCAGTTCGGGAAACAGAGGAGTGACACTGTCAACTTCCAGACCAAGCATGGTCAGGTGTTCTGCAAGGGTCTCCGGACTAAGATCTCCGGTATCAACGTATTCTTTTAACCAGTCGAGGGTAAACTTCATTTTTTTGTTACTGTTCTGCTACGTTAAAGGGGATATTTTAGTGGAATGACGGAGGGGGTGGACTTTTCGAAGTCTACGCTATCCACGAATCCATCAAAATTGAGAGAGAAAACGAAGGTCGTTTTCATAATAGAGACGAATGTCATCTATACCATATTTGAGCATGGCAATTCGTTCTATACCGAGGCCAAAGGCAAAACCGCTGTACACTTCGGGGTTGTAACCAACCATTTTGAATACTTCAGGATCGATCATGCCGGCCCCAAGGATTTCAAGCCATCCTGTGCGTTTACAAACGCGGCATCCGGAACCGCCACACATAACACAGGCAATGTCAACTTCTGCGCTCGGTTCTGTAAACGGGAAGAAACTTGGCCGAAATCTGAGTTCAAGTTCCTTATCAAACATCTTCTGGGTGAAGATGGTAAGCACACCTTTAAGGTCTGCAAAAGAAACATCACGATCAACAAGAAAACCTTCTACCTGATGAAACATGGGGGTGTGAGTGATGTCGGAGTCACAGCGATATACCTTGCCGGGTGCAATGACCCGAAGTGGTGGTTGCTGGGTTTCCATGATTCTGGCCTGCATGGGAGAAGTATGAGTTCTCAGCAGGATTGAATCGCTCACATAAAAGGTATCGTGCATATCCCGAGCCGGATGATGAGCGGGGATATTGAGTGCTTCAAAATTATAATGATCATGCTCAACATCCGGCCCTTCTGCAACTGAAAACCCAAGGCTTTCAAAGATGGAGCAGACTTCATTCATGATCTGGGTTACAGGATGCAATTTGCCAGTTTGGGGTTTGCGTCCAGGAAGGGTAAGATCTATAGTACCTTCGTCTGCAGATGATGCACCAATACTTGTTGAGAGTGTCTGCTGTTTTTCATCATACAGTGCTTCAATTTCTTTTTTAATACTGTTGGCCATCTGACCAAGGCGGGGTTTGTCTTCTTTTGAAACTTTCCCCAGGCCTTTCATGATGGTAGAAAATTGGCCTTTTCTACCAAGAAAGCGGATACGGAAATTTTCCAGCTGGCCACCATTCTCTACAGCTGCCAGTTGGTCTTTGGCCTGAGCCTGTAGATTGATTAGTTCTTGCTCCATGATCTTTGTAAGGTTGCTACTCGTTAAAACAATACGCCGGTTCCAATTTAAATCGAAACCGGCATGATGAAAATATCTTAGTTGTTCACAGGTATGTACCACCCGTGTGCAATGTACGTCAGAAGATATCGGCTTTAGGCATTTGCCGCTTTGGCAAGGTCTACAACTTTGGTAAAGGCAGGAGCGTCAAGGATGGCCATGTTGGCCAGAACTTTACGATCGAGGTCAATATTGGCTTTCTTTAACCCGCTAATAAACCTGGAGTAGTTCATTCCATTCATTTTAACACCGGCACTGATACGGGTAATCCAGAGACGACGGAAATCACGTTTTTTGGTTCGTCTGTCACGGTATGCGTAGCCGAGTGCCTTATCAACGGCCTCTGTAGCTGTACGGAATAGACGGGATTTTCCACCTCTGTAACCTTTGGCAAGTTTCAGGACTCTGTTTCTTCTTCTACGGGCTTTAAAGCCCCTGGTAACGCGTGGCATTTTGGTGCTCCTTTAAAATCAGAGGACAATTTCCTCTGGTATTATACAAGTTTACAAATAGATTTTCCGGTTTTCTACCATGTGAAGACGGCCTACAGGTATGGCAGAATCTTTCTGATAGTGGGCGCATTAGCAGGATCAACCAGGCCGGATTTACGTAAGTTCCGTTTTCTTTTTGTGGATTTTTTAGTCAGGATATGGCTGGTAAAGGCTTTTGAACGTTTAATTTTTCCGGAACCAGTTTTTTTGAAGCGTTTTGCTGCGCCTCTTTTGGTTTTCATTTTTGGCATGGTTATTACTCCTTATCCTGTATAACAGGGAATTCTCTAAATAAATAATTGATTGTTTTTTTATTTCAAATACTGATCAGGCCTTGGGACCGACAAACATAACCATTTGCCGACCTTCCATTTTTGGTGGTTGCAGTATGACTGCATCGTCCTCAAGGGCTGCTGCAATTTTATTCATTGCTTCCAGGCCAACAGTCTGGCAGTAAACAATTTCACGTCCACGAAAACGCATAGTAAGCTTGACCTTGTTTTTTTGGCCAAGGAATTTCTTAACATGTTTTAATTTGAAATTCAGATCATGTTCTTCTGTTTTGGGACGAAATTTAATTTCTTTGGTCTCAACAGTGGTCTGTTTTTTCTTTGCTTCCTGCAGCTTTTTGGCCTGTTCGTATCTGAACTTATCATAGTTCATTATTCTGCATACAGGCGGTTTAGCAGCGGCAGACACTTCTACGAGATCCAATCCTTCATCGTATGCTTTTTCAAGGGCATCAGCAGCAGTAAATATGCCGAGTTGGGAACTATCACTTCCAATGAGTCTTATTTGCGGATGGCGGATATCTTCATTGGTTTTTACTTTTACTACATTTGGAACCGGGGCCCTTCTTCCTCGACGTTTAATATTACTACCTCCCAAGCTAGGAATTATGATTAATCGCTTTTCAGCACGATGAATTTCAAGAAATCCTGTTACGTTGTTCTTTTACTCTATAACCTATATACCGCGACCTTCACTGCATTCGTCCGTAACTTTTTTGGCAAAGTCATCAATGGACATGTCCGCTATGTTTTTTCCATTGCGCAGTCTCACAGTAACTGTCTCATGTTCTTTTTCTTTGTCACCAATGATGAGCATATATGGGATTTTATCCATTTGTGCTTCTCTGATTTTAAAGTTCAGTTTTTCGTTGCGCAAATCTTTTTCTATTCTAACATCAGCTTTACGCAGTTTACTGTAAACTTCTTCGCAATAGTCAGCCTGAGAATCTGTGATGTTCATGATTCTGGCTTGAGTCGGAGCAAACCAAAGTGGAAAGACGCCGGCGTAATGCTCAATCAGTATACCGATGAAACGCTCAAGGGAGCCCATGAGCGCCCGATGAATCATTATGGGCTGATGTTCTTGATTGTCGCTGCCTGTGTAGCTCATCTTGAAGCGTTCAGGAAGGTTAAAGTCAACCTGTATGGTGGAACATTGCCAGGAGCGCCCTAACTGATCTTTAATTTTAATATCAATTTTTGGTCCGTAGAATACGCCTTCACCGGGATCAAGCTCGTAAGCCAGTCCTTTTTTCTCAAGGGCGAGTTTTAAAGCTTCAGTTGATTTATCCCAGTTTTCATCTGATCCTACATATTTATCAGGTCTTGTGGAGAGATAAATATCATACTGGTCGAAACCAAAGGTCTTGAGGATTTCCAGATTAAGATCAAGGATATTGAAAATTTCGTCTTCAAGCTGATCCGGCATACAGAAGATATGCGCATCATCCTGGGTGAAACCACGAACGCGAAGCAAACCATGTAAGGCACCGGCTCGCTCGTATCTGTATACTGTTCCCAGTTCACACCAGCGAATGGGAAGTTCACGATAACTTCGTTTATTACTCTTATAGATACCGATATGGAAGGGACAGTTCATCGGTTTGAGCTGATACTGTACACCGTCGATATCCATGCCGGAGTACATATTTTCTGCGTAGAAGTCGAGATGTCCTGAGGTCTTCCAAAGATCTTGTCTGGCAATATGCGGGGTGTAAAGCAACTCATAATCGTTACGATAATGAGCATCTTTCCAGTAATCTTCAATAAGTTTACGAAGAAGAGCACCTTTTGGCTGCCACAGTATCAGGCCCGGGCCAATCTCATCCTGCATGGTAAAGAGTTTGAGTTCTTTACCGAGTTTACGATGATCCCGTTTTTTTGCCTCTTCAAGCGCATTAAGGTGTTTTTTGAGCGCTTTTTTATCAAAAAAGGCAGTTCCATAAATGCGTTGCAGCATTTGGTTTTTTTCGTCACCTCGCCAGTATGCACCAGCCACTCGCTGGAGCTTGAAAGCTTTGATCCATGAGGTGTTTGGTACGTGAGGGCCACGGCAGAGGTCGGTGAAGTTGCCTTGCTGATAGAGTGATACTGACTCTTCACCAAGATTCTGAATCAGCTCAACTTTGTATTTTTCACCTTCAGCTTCAAAGCGTTTGATGGCTTCGTCACTTTTTACTTCAGTGCGAGTAAAAGGTTCTGCTTTTCTGACAATCTCTGTCATCTTCGCTTCAATCTGTTCAAAATCTTCAGGAGTGAAGGCTTGGTCACGATCAAAATCGTAATAGAATCCATCGTCAATGGAAGGGCCAATGGCAACTTTCACGTCAGGGCCATACAGTTCACGGACGGCTTCAGCCATGACATGAGCTGTTGAGTGGCGTAGGATTGCAAGACTTTCCTCAGACCCTATTTGAATCAGGCTGAGACTGGCGTCATTAAGTAATGGGGCTGATAGATCAAGAACCTGATCCTCAAGGGTAACGGCAACAGTCCTCTTTCTCTGCTTGTTGGATAACAGTTCGGACAGGGCCTGTCCCACAGTGCTTGCTGCCGGCATGACAGCTGCTTCCCCGTTTTCTATTGATATATTGATGTCGGTCATAAGTAACGTCTATAATAAAACCAAAGGCTAAAGTTAATACGAAGAATAAAGTATTTGTTCGGATGAACTTTAGCCGGATCATTCTGGTAGGCGCGGGCGGTTTCGAACCGCCGACTTCCACCATGTCAAGGTGACACTCTCCCGCTGAGTTACGCGCCTGTGTTATAATCCTCTTTTGAGACTGTTTTTATTTGAAAAGAAGCAAAAGAGACAGTTAGAACAGTGTCAATTACCAATATCTGGCGGTTCTGTCAAGAAAAATTAAGTGCAATTATAAGGTGAAAGCAAGGCTGAAATCAGGTTGTTTTACACCTGCTTTCAATGGCTCTGGCCAGGGTGTGTCTGTCGGCATATTTGATATCCATGCCCATGGGAATGCCGCAGGCAAGACGTGTGAGAAGTACTGGTTTATTCTGCAGTCTATCAATAAGATAATTAGCTGTTGCTTCACCCGGGACTGTCGAACTGGTAGCAATAAAAACCTCTTTTATTGTTCCGTTGTTTATTCGTGCTTCAAGCTCAGTAATTTTGATTTCCCCGGGCCCAATGCCATCCATGGGTGCCAGGACACCATGCAGTATATGGTAATGACCGAGAAAATTTCCAGCTTTTTCTATGGCTAGCAAGTCACCGGGCTGCTCTACTACACAAATAAGGCTTCCATCTCGTTTATGGTCTGCGCAGATGGCACAGGGATCACGTTCTGAAAAGGTAAAACAACATGAGCAGAGTTGGATTGAGCTGTGCAGTTCGTTTAAAGCAGCTGCCAGCTCACGTGCTTCGCCAGCGGGACGTCTGAGGATGTTTAGAGCCAGGCGTGACGCTGTTTTTTTACCGATTCCAGGAAGTTTGGTTAGGTCTTGAATCAATCGTTCCAGGGCTGGTGGGACTACTTGCGGGGACATAAGGCGACAGGTCGATACCTGTATTTAGGGTTCTTTGTTTTATGAAAAGAGATTGGAAACACCGGGAATATTCATACCGCCAGTGAGTTTTGACATTTCCGCCTTGCCAATCTCTTTAACTTTACGTAAGGCATCATTGGTGGCAGCGGTAATCAGATCCTGAAGCATCTCTTTTTCTGAGACTGAAATGATGTCGTTTTCAATCTCAATGGAGAGGATTTCACTTTTCCCATTGGCTGTAACCGTGACCATGCCACCGCCAGCTGTGCCGGTTGCAGTTTTTGTCTTTAATTCTTCCTGTATGGTGGCCATTTTTTGCTGCATTTGCTGGGCCTGCTGCATAATAGAATTCATATCCATAAGTTTGCCTTTTAATCACTGTCCAGTTTGATTCTGAAGTTTATCGCTTTATATGTAAAAATATTGGTAACTATTCAGCGTAATTTTGCAGACACTGGATTTTATATTATTTTAGGCTAAA
>JAOZQU010000144.1 GCA_029932055.1 Desulfocapsa sp. | reverse complement strand
AATGAGCTTACAAGAGGGAAGAAATGAAAGAGATTAGTGAGTTAAATTTACCTGCGGATCTTTCTTACAGTAATGATCACGAATGGGTACAAAAAACCGGTGAGACCATAAAGATAGGTGTCAGCGACTATGCACAAGATCAGATGGGAGATATCGTTTTTGTTGAAATGCCTGACGTTGGTGATACCTTTAAGAGAGGTGATGAATTCGGTACTTTGGAATCGGTAAAGGCTGTTTCCGAAGTGTTTATCCCTTTGAGCGGTGAAGTTGTTGCTGTTAATGAGTCGCTTGAGGATGCTCCTGAACTTGTCAATGATGATCCGTACTCCAGTTGGATTGTTGAAATTCGGCCAACTGTTGAAAATGAGTATGATGATTTATTGAGTCGAGATGAGTACCTGAAACTGCTGCAGGGATAAGTATGCGTTACTTACCACATACTGAAAAAGAAATAGAGGCGATGCTGGCAGTGACAGGGCACGGTCAACTGGAAGAATTGTTTGCCCACATTCCTGAAGATTGTCGTTACCAGGGTGACATGAAACTCCCTGAACCGTTATCGGAATGGGCTCTTTCAGATCATTTCCAAAGCCTTGCTGCAAACAACTACAGCACATCGGCAAAAGCGGTTCTGCTTGGTGCAGGCAGCTACTCCCATTATATTCCGGAAATGGTTCCAAGCCTTATACAGCGTTCGGAGTTTCTGACTGCCTACACTCCTTATCAGCCTGAAATGGCTCAAGGTACTCTACAGGGAATATTTGAATACCAGACTCTGACGGCCCGTCTGCTCGGCATGGAAGTTGCGAATGCATCAATGTATGACGGAGCCTCGGCATTGGCTGAAGCACTTCTCATGGCATTGCGTATTGCCCACAAAAAACATACCGTGGCCATTTCTTCCGCAATTCATCCTTACTACAGAGAGGTGGTGCACACCTATCTGCAGGCAGGCATCTTTAATATAATTGAACTACCGGTGGCAGAGAATGGGCGTACAGACCTTGCCGGACTAAAGGAAATTGATGATCTGGCTGCAGTTGCCCTGCAGTCACCCAATTTCTTTGGTGTAATCGAGGATCTTGAAACAGCTTCTCGGGAAATTCATGCTGCAGAGGCCTTGTTTATCACCTGCTTTACAGAACCTTTTGCATACGGCTTACTCCGCAGTCCAGGGATAAGCGGTGCTGATATTGTCTGTGGTGAAGGTCAGAGTTTCGGAATGCCACAATCCTCTGGTGGTCCAGGGCTGGGCATGTTTGCCTGCCTGAAAAAACATCAGCGCAATATTCCCGGTCGCGTTGCTGGTGAGACTGTAGATATTGAAGGAAAGCGAGGCTATGTCCTTACTCTTTCCACCCGGGAACAACATATTCGACGTGAAAAGGCTACATCAAATATCTGCTCCAACCAGGGAATCTGTACCTTAACAGCAGCTGCCTATATGGCAAGCCTCGGAGCTACAGGCCTGCGTCGTGTAGCCAAACTCAACTATGACAAGGCAGCCTATCTTAAAAACGGACTGGTGCAGGCTGGAGCAAAACTTCTGTTCAGCGGGCCAACATTTAATGAATTTGTCCTTACATTTGCAGATGATTTCAAACCGGTAAGGCAACGGCTGCTTGATAAAGGAATTATTGCAGGCCTGGAACTCAGCCGCTTTTATAAAGAATATGAAAAAGCTTATTTATTCTGTGTTACCGAGACTGTCGCAAGAACAGTCCTTGATGAAGTGATTGAGGAAGTACGCTCATGACACATGGACCAGGAATAAGTGGCTTGATCATGGAAGAGCCTCTGCTATGGGAAAAAGGTAAGCAAGGCCGCACCGCATTCAGCATGCCGGATCAGGATGTACCTGAGGCCACTGTTGAAATTGACAAAAATCTCCTGGGAGATGGGCCGGACTTCCCGGATTTGAGTGAAGTTGACGTTGTGCGTCATTATACGCGATTGTCAGGATGGAATTTCGGAATTGATACTGGAATGTATCCTTTGGGCTCCTGTACCATGAAATACAACCCGAAAATTAATGAAAAAATGGCCGCCACTCCGGGTATTGCCACATCGCACCCCCTGCTTGCAGATGAACTATCCCAGGGTACATTGCAAATCATGTTTGAGCTGCAGACATTTCTCGCAAGTCTCACAGGAATGGATGCGGTTTCTCTGCAGCCTGCAGCGGGAGCGCAGGGAGAGATGGCAGGCATGCTCATGTTTGCCGCCTGGTTTCGTAAAAAAGGCGAAAAGCGAACCAAGATCCTGATCCCGGACACTGCCCATGGTACCAATCCTGCCAGTGCTGCCCTGTGCGGATTCAAACCTGTACTACTTCAATCCGGATCTGATGGAACCCTTGACGCAAAAAGCGTCGCAGAACTGATGGATGAGGAAACAGTGGGGATTATGTTGACAAACCCCAATACCCTCGGCCTGTTTGAACAATCCATTCGAGAAATCACCGCAATTGTTCATGAAAGAGGGGGACTGGTCTATGGTGACGGAGCCAACATGAATGCAGTCATGGGCATTGTGGATTTTAAACGTTGCGGGATTGATATTATGCATCTTAATCTGCACAAAACTTTCTCAACACCTCATGGCGGTGGCGGCCCTGGTGCAGGACCGATTTGTGTGGTTGATGAACTGGCAGATTTCCTGCCCATACCACGCGTGATCAAGTCTGGAGACAAATATCATCTGCAATATGATTGCCCTGATTCAATCGGCCGTCTTCATGCATTTTTCGGAAATTATGGTGTCCTTGTCAAAGCCTACAGCTATATCCTGTCCATGGGTGCAGAAAATCTCCAAAAGGCGAGTCAGCTTGCAGTGTTGAATGCAAACTATATACGGGAATCATTACGAGATGTTCTTCATCTTGCCTATGACAAACCATGTATGCATGAGTGTGTTTTTTCCGACAAAAAGCAGCAGGAGTATAAAATAACGACTCTGGATATGGCCAAGAGATTGATTGATCATGGATATCATCCACCAACCATTTATTTTCCACTGGTGGTACCCGGTGCGATAATGATTGAACCCACAGAGACAGAAAACAAAGATGATCTGGATCAGTTTATTGACGTTTTTAAAGATATTATCCAGGAAGCCCGAGAAAATGGTGAACTGCTGCGTCAGGCGCCCACCCGAACAAAACTGCGTCGCCTTGATGAAACACAAGCTGCACGTAAGCCCTGTCTTACCGGATAGTTCTGGTGCCTGTTGACTCTGCAGATTGAACAGTTGGGACTAATCCCGTATCGCGTGGCCTATGATCATCAGATACAGCTTGTAAAAAAACTGCATGATGGTGATCAAGAGAACGATGTCTGCCTGATCATGGAACATCGTCCTGTCTTCACCCTTGGCCGCAACGGCTCCCTGGACAATATAACTGTTTCTGAAACTTTTATTCAAGCGCAGGGCGTAGAGCTGATCAGGATAGAGCGGGGTGGCGAGGTCACCTATCACGGGCCCGGTCAAATTGTCTGTTATCCCATAATCAACCTGCGCCGAAACAAACTGAGTGTTGTTGATTTTGTTCATACCCTTGAGCAGATTATGCTTGCTGTAACGAAGCGATTTGGCATTAAAGCAAACAGAGATCCCAGAAATCACGGTATCTGGATTGGCGATCGTAAACTTGGCAGCGTTGGTATCGCAGTCAGGCATGGAATCAGCTATCATGGACTGGCCTTGAATGTGAATATTGATCTTGAGCCTTTTTCCTGGGTGAACCCCTGCGGCCTTACAGACATATCCATGAGCTCAATGAAATATGAGCTTCAGCATTCATTGAATATCAAGGAGGTTGAGTCTGTCATGATCGAAGAAATAGCTCAGGCCTTTGGGTGCCCGGTGAAGCTTATAGAACCTGCTACCGGCCAATGTCGACAAAAAAAGAAACATACAACTCACGTTGCAAAACCGAAATGGCTCAAACAGCGATTGCCCTCCGGCCCCGGGTATGAGAAAACCAGACGTTTGTTAAAAAGCAGCGGTTTGCATACGGTCTGTCAGGAGGCACGTTGTCCCAACCAATTTGAATGCTTTGGCAAGGGAACAGCCACATTTATGCTCATGGGTGAACACTGCACACGTAATTGTCGTTTCTGTGCTGTCACACACGATAGCCCGGAACGCCTTGATCCTGCTGAGCCCTCCCGGATAGCTACTGCAGTGAATGATATGGGGCTCAAATATGTTGTTCTCACCTCTGTCACCCGTGACGATCTGCCTGACGGCGGAGCAAAACATTTTTCCAGAACCATAGAGGCACTTAGAAAGATGTGTCCGGAAACCCTTATTGAAGTTCTGATCCCTGACCTGCAGGGCAACAAAGCAGCTCTTAAATTTTTATGTCAACACAAACCATCAGTGCTGAACCATAATGTGGAGACTGTTGCAGATCTGTATCCGGAAGTCCGGCCCCAGGCTCTTTACGAACGATCCCTTGAGCTTCTTTACAACGTCAAGACATTGAATCCTCGTATTGTCACAAAATCCGGCTTAATGCTTGGCCTTGGTGAAACAGTAAGTGAACTTGAAAAAACCATGGCTGATATCAGGGATACAGGATGCGATCTGTTAACCCTGGGCCAGTATCTGCAGCCTACATCCGATCATCTTGCTGTTCAGAGATACATCCCTCCTGAAGAATTTAACCATATCCGCAATACTGCACTAGAGCTTGGATTTGTCGGTGTTGCTGCCGGCCCGCATGTGCGGAGCTCTTACCAGGCAGGGGAGTTGTATAAAATAACTACCAACGGTTGATGAACGGTTTGCGGTTTTGGGTATGCGGTATGCGGTTTGCGGAAGAGAAAAGGACAAGGAGTAGCAGGTGAGTGAAAAAAGAACAGTTGATGTTGTGGTTGTCGGGGGAGGGCCAGGAGGCTACACAGCAGCTTTTAGAGCAGCTGATCTCGGACTTTCTATCTGTCTGGTTGAACAACGGGAACACCTTGGTGGTGTCTGCTTGAATGAGGGTTGTATCCCTTCAAAAACACTGCTGCATGGGACATCACTGATAGAGGAAGCTGCCAAGGCAGTTGAATACGGTGTCAGTTTTGAAAAACCTCAAATTGATATTGCAGTATTGAATGCCAAAAAAGAATCCATTATTTCTCAGTTGACCAATGGACTGGATAAACTTGGAAAAGCGCGAAAAATTACACGCTTGACAGGAAATGGTGTTTTTCAGGATCGATCAACCCTACTTGTTAAAGGGCCTGTTGGTGAAACCCAAGTACAATTTACAGATGCAGTCATTGCCACTGGTTCCTCTCCCCTTATTCTTCCAGATCTTCCTGATAGCCCGCGTATATGGAATTCAAGTGATGCCCTTGCCCTGAAAACCATCCCTGAGAAGCTGCTCATTGTCGGCGGTGGAGTTATCGGAATGGAAATGGCACAAGTATACAGTGCTCTTGGCTCAAAAATTACCATTGTTGAGATGCTTGATCATATCATCCCTCCTGCTGACAAAGATCTTATTCAGCCCTTATTCTTGAAACTCAAAAAGAAATATCAAATTCTAACCAGGACCAGAGTGACCGAAGTTAAAGTGATTGATGGTGGTATTGTTGCCTGTTTTGAAGGCACCAAAGTACCGGACCCTGAGCAATTTGATGTTGTTCTGGTGGCAGTCGGCAGGCGACCTAACATCACAGGCATGGGATTTCAAAATATAGATTTTAAGATCACTGAACAGGGATTTATTTCAACCAACAAATATCAGCAGACCTCAGCTCCCCATTTTTACGCTGTCGGAGATGTGGTTGGTGAACCAATGCTCGCTCATAAGGCGACTCATCAGGCAAAAATTGCTGCGGAAAACATCGCCGGGCATAATGTTACGTTTAATCCGAAAACTATTCCTTCAGTGGCTTATACAAATCCTGAAGTGGCATGGATGGGGCTTACTGAAAAAGAGGCCAGGGAACAGAAAATTGATTTTTCCAAAGGAAAATTTCCCTGGGGAGCCAGTGGCCGGGCCTTGAGTACAAACTCTTCAACGGGTGTTACCAAAGCACTGTTTGATAAAAAGAGTGGCAAAATCATTGGTGCCGGGATCTGTGGCGCACATGCCGGTGAACTGATCCACGAGGCAGTACTTGCACTTGAACAGGGCGCCACTGCTGTGGATATCTCCAAAACTGTCCATGCCCACCCAACCCTTGCAGAAACCTTAGGCTTTGCAGCTGAAATTGTTACCGGCACTATCACCGATGCTCTTCCACCCAGGAAGAGATGATGCTTTTATAACTTTTGGGGACTCACATGACCATGCTCCACAGGACAGTCTTTTTTCAACAACATAAAAAATATGGCGCCAAAATAGTTGAGTTTGGTGGATGGGAAATGCCCATTCAATATCCTGATGGAATACTTAAAGAACATATCGCAACCAGAGGAAAATCCGGAATTTTCGATGTGTCCCATATGGGCAGGTTGTTTTTTAAAGGAAAGGACACCATAGCCTTTCTGCAGCATGTGCTGACAAACAATGCCCAGGCACTTGCCGTGGGGGAGAGTCAGTATACCCTGATTCAGAATGAAACCGGGGGAGCAATTGATGATGCCTATTTATACAGATTTAAAGAGGATGAATATCTTCTTGTTGTCAATGCATCCAACAGGGAAAAAGATTTAGCACATCTTCATAAAAGTATCAAAACCTATCCTCAAGTAGAAATGCTTGACAGAACCTTTGAAACTGCCATGATTTCATTACAAGGACCTCTGTCAAAAACAATCATGGAGCAGGTAATCAGCAAGAGTATTTGTTTTTTGCCCGAACCAGTAAGGAACTGTCTCTGTATTGTTCAGATTAAGGGAAGTGAAGTGTTGCTTGCCAGAACAGGTTATACAGGCGAACCCATTTGTTTTGAACTTTTTATTGAAAACAAAAATGCCTGCAAAATATGGGATCTACTCATCGAACAAGGCGCTGCACCCATAGGTCTTGGTGCAAGAGACACTTTACGACTTGAAGCATCCCTGCCTTTATACGGACATGAACTCGGTGTTGACCACGATGGCAATGAAATTCCTTTGTTTGCATCCAAACTCTCAAAATTTGCAGTAAGTTTTTCCATACTGAAGGGCGACTTCATTGGCAAAGCTGTTCTTTTAAAACAGCATGCAGCTTTTAAAAGAATTATGGACCAGGATTATTCTGATATCACTGATCTGCCCAAAATGGTTATGCCGCTGGCAATCACAGGCAAAGGAATCGGCAGGGAAGGGTACAAAGTTTTTTTTAAGGACAAACATGTAGGATATATTACCAGCGGCACAAGCGTCCCGTACAGGCTTTCTACCGGTAGCGGCCTTGATGGTGAATTTGAGAGCGAAATCAAAAAAAGACCTATTGCCCTGGCACTCATTAATTCATCTATCAAAGTCGGGGATATCCTTGAAATTGCGATTCGAAAAAAACGCTGTGAGGCAATTGTAGTACCTTATCATATAAGTTCTCAGGCACCGCCATATGTGAGACCCATTCTTCATAGCCAACTCAAAATGAGTAAGCCGGCTAAGAAAACTGCTGACATGAAAAGTCAGGCCGGAAATCTTATAAAAAAGGCGCTGGAAAACAATATCTGGCGGCAAAAAGAATGCATCAATCTGATTCCTTCGGAAATGACTCAATCACTTCTTTCAAGGATGCTGTCAATCTCAGACCCGGTAAACAGGTATGCAGAGCACAAGGAAATAAAAGCATTTTCCTCTGAAAATATTTTTTATTATCAGGGAACAGAATTCATCGAAAAAGTTGAATCATTATTAAATACAGAATTTCAAAACTATTTCAGCTGTAAAAATATAGAATCAAGAGTGATCTCAGGCCAGATGGCAAACGCTGCTTGTTTCAGCGCTCTTGTTGATTTTCTGAACAGGGCAGACAGAAAATGCGAGCAACGTCGCATAGAAAAAATCCTGAATAATCATATTATTAAGGGAGGACATCTCAGCGCCCAGCCCATGGGTGCCTTGCGTGATTTTGTGGCACGCGATCCCAAAACAGAAAAGCCCGCTGTGGTTAATTTTCCGGTTTTACGGGAAAATCCATACAAGATGGATGTTAAAGCATGTGAAAATATAATAAAAGAGCAGCAGCCGGAGCTTATCATCCTTGGCAAAAGTATGGTGATCCACAAGGAGCCTGTAAAAGAAATCAGAGCTTTTGTGGATGAATATGCACCTTCCTGTATAGTCATATATGACATGGCTCATGTTTTAGGCCTGTATGGAGGTCATTTCCAGGTACCGTTGCAGGAAGGTGCCCATATAGTAACGGGTTCCACCCACAAAACATTCTTCGGAACCCAGAGAGGGGTAATTGCCTCTGATTTTGCAGAAGATGAACTGAACTATGAGCTGTGGGAAGCAGTGCAGAGAAGGACATTTCCGGGCAGTGTCAGTAACCATCACCTGGGAACCATGACAGGGCTCTTATTTTCAGCCTATGAAATGAACCATTTTAAAGATGAATACCAGAAAGCTGTTATTGAAAACGCAAAAGCATTTGCCACGGCCTTAAAAGAAGAAGGCCTTGATGTGGCTGGAGATCCTGAAATCAATTTCACCGAAACTCACCAGGTGATAGTAAATGTCGGGTATGGAAAAGGTGCAAAAGTTGCCAAAATGATGGAAAAAAACAACATCATTGTCAACTATCAGGCAACTCCTGTTGAAGAAGGATTTACAGCAGCAGGCGCTTTACGGTTAGGTGTCGCTGAGATGACGAGATTTGGCATGAAACAGGCTGATTTCCAGGAACTGGCTACCCTTATGGCAGATCTCATAAACAATGATTCCAATATTAAAGAAAAAATAAAATCTTTTAGAAGCAGATTTCTTGAAATGCAATATTGCTTCCAGGAAAATGATTTTCCAGATGTTGCCGCATCTTTAATTCGTTCTTTGTAAGATACAAAAAACAAGAAAGCTGTTTTACCGTCACTCAAGAAGTCATTCTCAATTAAAGGAAATAAATCATAATATTCAAAATAAATTCGAGCATTTTTTATTTAGTCCAAACAAATAGATCTAACCCCTTTTCCCCTATTTATAAGATTCCTTGACATCAAGAAGTACTCGCCTTACAAGTTAGTAAGTGTATGTGATCAAAAAAAATCCGTTGAAAATCACGAAAAAGAGGTAACACTTTTTCTTTGATTTTGTTTACTCAGGAGTGGTTCAATCCATTCCCAAATTTCTTGTTTTGTTCTTGTATCAAATTCAGTTAATTCCCCGATGGCATCTTGGATCTTTTTCTTTACAGGCCCAAA
>JAOZQU010000143.1:5942-9320 GCA_029932055.1 Desulfocapsa sp. | reverse complement strand
TGGTCTTCCTGGCCAACCATAACACCTCACCCAAGGATCAAGACTGGGGTGCCGGCGGCTGTACAGACTGCCATGGCGATGGTGCTGGTTTCTACAATGGCGACTATGAGCTAAAAGGCCGTGATCTGACCCTTGGCTGGGATAACACCTCTCCAACCGGTGAGAATAAATGGGTTGTACCATTCACCAAGGTGAACAAGGCTAACTATGCCGCACGTGACGCAGCCAGCCTGGCTGCCGATCCATTGGGAACACTCAAGTCTGACTGGCAGTTTACTGACTACCATCCAACTCTGTTTGTTAAGGGTGTAAAAGGTCGTTCTATTGCGATCAAAGTTGCTCACGGTGGTACCGATACTCTGCGTAACATCGATCGCTCCGAGCTGATCTATGAGACCAATTCCGACGTACCTGGTGGAATTGGTGCCCGTACCATGGTTGACGGTACTGTTGCTCCTCTCCGGGCAGACATCGTTGCCAACCTGAATAGCGCACCCGGTGTTGCAACCGGTGCCCATGAAAATCATGTGAGTGCACACATGGGTGATTGTGTCAATTGTCATTATGACGCAAGTGGTGCTGGTAATATCAGCGATACCTGGGCTGTGGCCTCTGAAACCGGTGAGTTTGTCTGGACACCTGGTGCAGCTGGAGCCGCTGGAAGCTGTTCCAGTAACCAATGCCATATTGCCAACGCTATCCCTGCTACTGCTGAGTGGGTAACACCGCCGTCCAACGGTGTTAATGTTGAGGTTGTTCTGAGCACTGCCACTGGCTCGGACAACTTTGTTGAGTTCGATGCATCAGGCTCAACCTGTGAAAGCGAGGAGGGAGATCCGCTGACCTGTATGCACTCGTGGAATTTTGTCGACGGTCTTGGTACTGTAGTTGACAAGTACGAAGCTGATTGTACTACGGTTGTTGCTACTCTGGCTGAAGCTGCCTGTGTAGTTGTCAAGTACGATGCCCGTGGTACCTACCTTGCTGGTTTGACCATGGCAGAGACGGTGACCACGATTCACGACATCGGCAATGCAACTGAGACCACCGAGGAGTATGTATCGCCCAACGGAGCAACCGGTTTTACCCATACCATCGATCCTGTTAAACGTGCTATGCTCTACTGGACCGGTATGGGTGCAAATATCGCACGACTGCAGGTTCATTGGGCAGACGGTCAGCGTTCCATCGTAGTTGCTCCTGCAACAGATGGTTCTGCGGGACATGCCTACCTTGATGGCGGCACCTATGCCCTCAAAGTGGTAACCCTGGATACTGACCATAACACCATCACCTACACTGTTGCTGAAGACGGTGATCTGGAGATAACCACTCTGTAAACAACAAAAAGAACTCGGGTCACAGACCTGAATAACCTTAAACACAACAGGCCGGGCGACATATGTCGCTCGGCCTGTTGTTGTTTTAACCCACCACACGATCCTGGGAATAAGTTGATTGGCAATGCCTCACGTAATCAATCACGGAGGCACTGATGGATACGGCCAGCCCCCAACTTGTAAGCGGTCTCAGGGGGCACCGCTTTTGAACGATCTTAATGCCGGGCTGATATGTCTTAATTTACCACTAAACCTTCCTTTTTAATCATCTGTACAAACGGATCATCATCACTGAAGGTATCATAATTAAATGGTAATGGTTCCAGGCGATCATCAATAGAGATTGCAAGTTTGGTGAGCTTCACCCGTTCCTCAAAACGATCTTCACTTATGTGCGGGGAGACAACAGCAATATCAATATCACTCCATTTATCTGCCTTACCACTGGCATGGGATCCAAAAATATATGCCTTACTAACGATAATTCCATTGTTATGGAGTTTCTCAAGGAATAGTTGTACATTTTTCATAACTACAGCATCGATTTTAGCCATGAGAAAACCTCATTAATTTTTTGAATTTCAGTTGTGCTAAATTCAGCTGTGCATTTTTTTCTGAATTCTCTTTTATAATCAGGATAGCGAGCCTCAAGATGAAATGCTGTTATACGCACTAAATCATATTCTTGTTGTTCTGTTACTGTGACCTGAGCAGCTTTGACTAGTCTTGGCAGGTTATGTGTGCGGGGAACATTTGGACTTACATTCTGTACAAAAATTGCTTTGATTATTTTTTCCACTGCCAAATGGCCAAAAAACAGGGCGTATGAGTAATCTTTTTTATCAAAAAGATGTGTGGCAACCTTCAATGACTCATCGGCTTCAACTTTCCAGTAATTAACAATTTCCTCTTGATTCATAACGGCCTCTACCAGAAGTATAACTCAGATGATAAATACTGTAAATGTTCGGGTTGAAGGAAAATTAGTGCTACAATCCGTCAATTGTAAATGTTTGGATAGCGCCCCAGGTTCGCTCAAGCCGGCTTAAGAGCTATATTGGGTCATATGCGAAAAAGCCGGATCGGGCGAAGATGGGGTGCTAGCCGAATATTTACTAAATACTTAATTGTTTTTCTTTCAAATCAATAGGTAGCATACACACCAAAAGAACCTATCGATTCAATTTTAGAATATACGATTGCAATTGGAAAAACTAGTCTTAATCACTTTGTCATCGATGCACTCTCTATTGTCATTCAATAACTATTCAGCGTGTTGTTGTTAAGGCATATTATTTCAAAAAGCATGTCATTCCTGGAAATTACCTCGGGAATGACGGATTTTATGAAGCCCTGAAGGGTGCGTATTACGCACCATCCGAGTTACCAGATAACCACCGACGTTATTGTTGAGAGGCAAGACATGGCCATTTGTTATTGGCCCGTTGGATGTCAATGGAGAGCACAATGGTGCATTGTACGCACCCTACTGTCTGTCTTTCCATGCGAATTTTGCAGGGTTCGGTAAAGTAGACGCTGGCGATTGTGTTTTTTTCCCTCTTGCCTGGCTAACTGGTCTAGCTCGAGAAGGTAATTTATTTCCATGATATATTCTCTGAAGATTTGCGGCTGATTTGGAGAATCATTTTACGAAATGACATGCAATTTGTCAAATGTGTTTCCAAAATGCACATTTGTGGGAAGCCTTGCTTTTGCTGCGTCAAAAGCCCAAATAACTTTTTCGTTTTTACTTTTTTTCCACTGAGGGACTCGGATCACAGACTAGAACAACCTTAACCACAACAGGCCGGACAGCATACGCTGTCCGGCCTGTTGCGGTTTGTACGAAAAATGTTTCGTAATACTACATCAGTCGGCTTCCCAGAAATCTTCTTTTTCTGCGCCACACTTAGGACAAACCCATTTTTCCGGTACTTTTTCCCAGGGAGTTCCCGGATCAACGCCATTCTCATAGTCACCTTCTTCCGGGTCATAGATGTAGCCACAAGGGCATTCCCATTTTTGCATATTCATTCTC
>JAOZQU010000143.1:0-5932 GCA_029932055.1 Desulfocapsa sp. | reverse complement strand
AGCCTGCATTTGAGCCACATGTCCTTCATAGCGATCAGGCTGATTAATTAATGTATGCTTAAATGGGGCAACTCCTGAGGATTTTGTAAATTCATACATAGCATCATCATTGGCAAGTACAAATTTCAGCCAATCCATTGCAACAGCTTTATTCTCCTCTTTTGTTGTGCTGTTAATTTACATGATACTCAACGATTAATCCTTACCAGAAATTCCATTTTTGTGGAAGAGAATTGAGTTTAATTATTATTTCCTTACGGGCCGGCAGTACCGTAGAAATTATTTCTAACTCTACGTTTAGCTCGTGTTTTTTTCACCCCTCAACCCCATAGCCGTCAAGCTAAGCATTAGTCATTAGTCGTTAACAATTGATTGTTGATTATTTGTGTTGTCCTTTCAGGAAATTGCTAAGAGAATACTTCTGTTAATAATCAATAACCAATTGATAACTGTTAATTATTTATGTTTGAGTGAGCTGGGTAGAGCGGAGTGAAATTCAACACAATTACTATGGGCATAAAACCAAAGAAAGTGTTTTATGCAATTCAGCAAAGTCTAACGGCTTGCTGATAGATGCAGTAAAACCATATTGTTCAAAATTCTCCATTACAGGATCATGGGGATCCCCACTGGAAACAATTGCTTTAACATTCCCGTCAACTTGTAATAAACTTTGAATAGCATCAGCTCCTCCCATTCCATCGGGAATGTTCAGATCCATAATAACTACGTCAAATTGGTTTTCAGTATTGAGGCCGGCACGATACTGCTTGATCGTTTCATCTCCATCGATGGCCGTTTCAACTTCATAACCTATGAGGGTAAGCATCTGTTGGATCAATTCTCTGATATCTTCGTTATCGTCCATTACAAGAACTCTTCCCTTACCGTTCATGAGAGAAGGGTGGATTTGATCGCAGTTGTCGTGTTCCACATTCTGTTCAGAGTATGGTGATGCCACAAGATAGAGAGTAACTGTGGCGCCGTTATTTTTCTGGGAAATAACGGAAACGTATCCTTTATGGCGTTTAATGATGGAATGAACTGTGGCCAGGCCCAGCCCCCGTCCTTTATTGCTGTCACGGGTACGGGTGGTAAAATAGGGATCAAATATTTTGTCGATAACAGCAGAAGATATCCCATGGCCACTATCAGTTATGGTTGTTTTTATATAATGCTTTGCCTTAAGCTCTGCATGATCATCATTGTTTTTGAAATTCGAGCAGCTGATAAAGATATCACCACCATCCGGCATTGCCTCTACACTGTTTTGTAGAAGATTTTTGATTACTTTACTGATCTGCCTGCTGTCGACCTCAGCCGGCCAGAGTTTATTCTCAAATTCATACTGGATATTCACGGAATGTTCTGTCAGAACGGATTCCGCAGATTCCCTGATTAGTGCATCCAGTGAAGTCTGGTGACGATCCGGTACGCTTTTCTGGGAAAATGTTTGAAGTTTCCGGGTTAAATCTTTTGCCCGTAAAGTGGCTTTTTTGGCAGGAAGTAAAAATGAGTATGCTGAACTTTCATGATCAATGCTTGCCATACTTAAGTTTATATTCCCAAGAATAGCTGTGATTATATTATTGAAATCATGGGCAAGACCGCCGGTCAGGATTTCAATGGATTCAAGCTTCCGGCTTTTCAGGAGTTGCTCTTCGATCTTTTTTCGCTGGCTGATGTCGTCAATAATCCAGACAACTCCCTTATTCAGATCAGGTGGAAAATTTTGATCAATGGCTTTTCCTGATATTGAGCACCATAAGGCCTGTCCATCTTTTTTACACAGTTGATACTCGATCTGAATTTGTTCTCCGGAAACAAGAGGTGCATGGAATGTTTTTCCAAATATAATAAATCGTTCCTCAGACAAATGGAATTGTCGCATGCTTTTCCCCTGTATTTCTTCCGGAGAACCATAGCCCATGAAATCCACAAATCTCTGATTGCATCGATTCAGAATCCTATCCCCTTTCAACAGTATGATACCAACCATAGAATTTGCAAAAATGGACTCTATCTCATTGGTTCGCTGTTTCAGATTCTGTTCAGAAATACTCAGAGATTGTATGTGTGTTGCATTTTTTATTGCAGTGGCAGAAAGGTTGGCAAATATTTTTGCGAGGAATTTCTCTTCTTCTGAAAAAATAATTTTATCAATGGTGTGACCAATGATAACCCCAAACAGTTCGTTTTTATGAATCATGGGGACTGCGATGGCTGATCTGATGTTGCTTTGAAAAATAATATCAGGGATTGAAAATCTATTTTCTATGTGAAAATCTTCAACAGTCTCCAGTTGTTTACTCGTAAAAACAAGACCAGGTAAACCCACTCCTTTGCAAACAGTAAATTTTCTAATCATGGATTCCGGAAAACCCAGAGTGTCATAAATTATTAAGTCATCTTGGTTGTCCCCAATAAGAAACAGAGTGGTGAAATCAAGAGTTAACAGGTCCTTAAAGAGATGCAGGCAATTGCGATAAATTTCCTTCAGGGCAACCGGTGTACCAAGTTGAGAAGAGAAATCGGCTATTTGTTTGATAACATGTTGACTTTTAAGGGATTTGGTCTGAATCTTCACGACTTGATCCTTCAACAACTTGTTTTCAAGTTTTAATTTTTCGACTGTTTCCATTATTGTTTTAGAAAAGTACTGTATAACAGCATCATGATTGAGTGACTAATTTTTCCACTAGTCTTATGAATTTTCAAAGCATCAGTTTAAGGGTATCAAAAAGCTTCTTTTCATGTCAAATATAATTGTTGTTTTTTATCGGGGGCATTATGTAAAGAATAATTCGGGGAAAAAAGAGTTTGCAGAAAGAGCATATTGTGGTGGCCGACATACCCATTGAGGTATGGCGGAAACCTATAAAAAATATCAATCTGGTCATATCCGGGCCGGATGGCCGGGTAAGAATTTCTGTTCCTCGTGTCATTTCCGATGCTCGAGTACGGCAGGTTGTTATGGATCGTATGGACTGGATTAGAAAGCAGCAGGATCACTTTCGTGCGCGCCCGAAAGCTGCTGTCCTGTATGCGACCAATGGTGAACTGCATGCCCTTTGGGGAAAGGTCTATCAGCTGAATGTGGTGGAGAAAAGTTTTCGTCACCATGTTCGTTTTGATCCAGCCAGTGGAATTTCTCTTCATGTTCGTTCTGGAACTTCAACAGACAGCCGTTTGCGTTTGCTTGGGGAGTGGTATCGAGGGGAGATGAAGAGACGTATCCCTGCTTTACTTGCAATCTGGCAGCCACGGGTGGGGGAAAAGGCGAATGAATTTCGTATAAAGAGGATGAAAACCCGGTGGGGAACGTGTAATATTGCTTCGCGCCGTCTCTGGCTGAATCTGGAACTTGCCAAAAAGCCGGAAGAATGCCTTGAATACATTCTTGTTCATGAGCTTGTGCATTTGCTGGAACGAGGTCATAATAAAAAGTTTTATGCGCATATGGATCGATTGTTACCCCGGTGGCGCAGTGTGGACAGGCTGTTAAAACAGTAATGCAGGTAAACGTTCACCAGCACCCCATTTTTGTCCATTTCGGCTTGCTCACATATAACTGCATATGCTACGCAGTCCGAAATGAATCAACACCGGTGATGAACGGTAAGCCGGCATAAGTACCTTCACCAAATTCTTTTCAAAAAAACACGAAAAGAATTTATAAGGTACTAATATGGAGCACTGGTAAAAGTTTACAGTTTCTGGGGTATCGTAAAATCAGTGTTTCCAGCGAACAATTATCGTGAGAAGAGTATGTTTATTGATTTACTAAGAAAACGCAGATCCGTGCGAGTGTTTCAGGATAAGGCAGTGGAGCAGGAGAAGGTCGATCTGCTCATTGAAGCCATGCTCCGGGCACCATCCTCCAGAAGTTTGTATCCCTGGGAGTTTGTTGTGGTGCAGAACAGAGATACCATTGAGGCCTTATCCCGTGCCAAACCGCATGGTTCAGCTTTTATGAAAAATGCAAGTCTTGCTATTGTTGTCTGTGCAGATCCTGAGAAATGTGATGTGTGGATCGAGGATTGTTCCATTGCAACGATTCTTCTCCATCTGGCGGCCACGGATCTTGATCTCGGAAGCTGCTGGGTACAGATACGTCTGCGGGAGCATGACGCACAAAAGAGTGCAGAAGGGTATGTTTCCGACACATTAGGCTTGAAAAAGGGAATGGTGGTGGAGGCCATTGTCGCAATTGGCTATCCGGTTAAAGAAAGCACAGCCCATCCTGACTCGTCACTTCTAAGAGATCGGGTAAGTTTTGAGCGTTACGGTGAAAAAGCAATGTCATTAATTCAAGATTGATCTTTAAGTTGATGATATTTTGTAAAAAAGGATAAAAGCAAGTGGATATTGGGCATTTTCGTCGTGAATATTTAAAAAGTGGCTTGGAGCATGGTGATCTTCTCGGAGACCCTGTTGAGCAGTTCAGCCTTTGGTTTAATCAGGCCAGGGAAACGGATATCCCGGATCCCAATGCCATGATTCTATCCACGGTGAGCAGTGATGGCCAGCCCAGCCAGCGAACAGTTCTCTTGAAATATTTTGATGAAGACGGTTTTGTCTTTTTCACCAACAAAGAGAGCCGCAAAGCACGTCAGATTAAAGAAAATCCCAAGGTCAATCTCCATTTTGTCTGGCTGGAACTGGAAAGGCAGATCAGTATTGCCGGGATTGCCACGCCTATTACTGCAAAGGAATCTGCCAGGTATTTCATGAGTCGGCCCCGCAATTCCCAGATAGCAGCCTGGGTGTCCAACCAGAGCAGTAAAATTTCTTCACGTCATCTTTTGATGCATAAATTCAAGGAGATGAAGCAGAAGTTTTCTCAGGGCGATGTTCCCTTGCCATCATTTTGGGGAGGGTATCGCGTTGCTCCTTCATCCATTGAGTTCTGGCAGGGGCGTGAAAATCGTCTTCATGACCGGTTTCTGTATAGTCGTTTGGATGACACCTGGAAGATTGAACGTCTCGCTCCGTAATTTTTTCGGAATTATTAAGAGAAAATTCGAATTTGTTTTTACCCATCACTCAGTCATACAGCGAATTTTTTTAGTATGCAGTGCTTTAAGAAGTTTGTACACATTTTCCTTTAATGCTCCCTCCATTGCTGCTGCAAAACTAAAAAAACGGCTTGGGAAACGTGATTTCAGTTTATCAATGCCGGGATCTCCACTGACAGTATCAACGATTTCTAAAAAAGGATCTTCCTGTCCGGTTGTTTCCTTGATTGTCGTTTTGATTTGATCAATCTCATTCACAACCGTTAACAGAATTTTAATAACCGGTATTCCCTTGTCGGTTTTAAGGTCTGGGGTTTTTTGATAGGATACTGTGAAACGACCATGTTCTAAAAGAATTAACCTGAGCAGTGCCTCCATTCCGCCATGTTTTCCCTGACGTGCAGATATAATACTTTCACCAGCAATTATGATTTCCCCATCCATATCAGCAAATTCAATTTTGCCATCTTTTGCAGACCGGCTGATATTCTGTATAAGATCAGCAAATCCAATTTCCCTGATGTCTCCACTGAGCGCAGATTCCCGTGTGGGGTTGTGCTCTTTTCTGCGTAGGATTCCCTTGATTCTGGCCATTAATTCAGTACCGTTAAAGGGCTTGGTTACATAGTCATCGGCTCCAAGCTCCAATCCCTTGATTTTGAGATACTGCCGATCAAGGCTTGTGAGAAAAAGTACCGGTATTGCAATTGTTTGAATATTGTTGCGCAAGAGTTCGATGGTTTGGAATCCATTCACTTCCGGCATGTTGATGTCGAGCAGAATCAGGGAAACTCCATTGTCTTTTAAGATAGTAAAGCCCTCATCACTGCTCATTGCATGGTGGGTGGAAAACCCTGCTAGGCTGAGATGTTCCTCAAGAATTTCATGCTGGGCCGGGTCATCATCTATGATTA
>JAOZQU010000377.1 GCA_029932055.1 Desulfocapsa sp. | reverse complement strand
TGATGCCCATTCCTTTCGGACTACGCGCCTACGACAAGGGCCAGTTCTACACCGACTGGGATGATCCCAATGGATCTGTTCGTGATTATGTTCGCTCTCCACTTATTGAAGGCGAAGGTATCACCTATACAGGCCGCACCGGTCTTGGATGGCAGGCAAACATGTACGGTATGGGCCTTGCCATGCAGGGAGATTACACCTATATGGATATGGCTACCGGTATGATTAAGACCGATGAGGTCGTTGCCGATTACCAGTCAGGTGTTATTGCCCACGATGCTATAGACATGGTTCTCCGTGACTATCTGCCCAACTTTTTCGGCGTCATGCCCACAGCCCAGCTTATGGGACTTGACCTGGATCAGGATGGTTCTCCCATCTCCTATGTTCAGCTGGTTAAAGTAGATACAAATTCTGACGGTATCCTGGATGACTGGATTGCCAAGACCTACTGGGAAGTTGATGAGGTTACCTATCGATCTATCCATCAACATCTGTTTGGTGGTGGTGCTGACGCCAACTCACCCAAGTGGATCAAAGTTTGTGGCCAGTGTCACGTCATGACCCACGATATGGCCTCTGATACAACCAACGTTCGTAAATATGGTCTCGGCTTTAACGCTGACTGGGTAAAGAATGGTGCCTTTATTAACAGCACCGATGATGAGAATGCCATTGGTTACGACGTACATATGTCATCAAGCGATGGTTCAAAAGTGGGTTGTGGCTCCTGCCATCTCGCCCAGGCGAACTACCGAACCAGCAAAGATCTTGAGACCATGCATAACTTCCTCAAGGGAACTGATACCGCGCATATGGTCAGAAACGACCTGGACAACAACTCTCGTCCCAAAACTTGTGAGCGTTGCCATTTCACCGATCTTGATGAAGGTGCCAATCCAAATGTTGCCCATGAAGAAAAATTTGGTGAGCACGCAGCACAGCATATTGAAAATATTGCCTGCCAGACTTGTCATATTCCATTCAAGAAGACCTGGCGTTTTCGTGTAATGGATGACTCCCTTGGTTATTACGGCAACTTTGATACCCGTTCCGGCTATGATGTACTGCCCAGGCCTGATGGTAGTCAACCCAGCATGAAAATGATGGCCTATCCGCCTCAGTACGGAATGAGCCCTGAATACCAACCATCTCCAGGCTATGGTATTCCTCATTTCAGTATGCTGGCCCAGCATATCGATGCTGATCCGGCAACCGGCGTTGTTGC
The DNA here is from genome assembly GCA_029932055.1 of Desulfocapsa sp. GTDB lineage: Bacteria > Desulfobacterota > Desulfobulbia > Desulfobulbales > Desulfocapsaceae > Desulfocapsa. The sequence goes on along the minus strand of JAOZQU010000377.1, from coordinate 1,248 downwards.
CATGGATTATGTTTCTGAGATGGTGGATTACTTTGGTATGACCAAATCAGGAGATCCGGGACAGATCGTTAACGGTATGCCCACCAATCCCAAGTTTGACTTCTATAATTACTTTTTACAGATGAACATGGGTATGAAGGCGCAGTTTGGTATTCCGCTGACCTTTGATCCTGCAGCACCCAACGAGGTTATGCCTCCTCTGTACTATGCAAATGGTCAGAACGGCTATCCGCAGATTGTTATTGGTAACCCCATTACAATCTTGACCTGGGTTGATGCCAATCCTGCAAATGCTCCGGAAGTCGCAGCCGGCACAGATATGAGCACCCTGGCTTATGGTGGTGCAAAGATTCTGTATCTGCGTGAAATGATGGCCGCTATAAAAGATTACCATGCGCCGGTTCAACTTGGCATGGTTGATCCCATGACCATGGCCATGATTCCAGCCAACGATGCAACTATGTCTGCCAACCCCTATGTTGGTAAAGTAATTCTTAAACCAACCCCAACCTATCCCGATGGTTATGTAATCTTTGACCATACCGGCGATATGTACCCTGACATATGGCATGTTGAAGATGTACGCGCCATGCAGGAAGCACTGAAAATAGCACTGACCGCAGAGGGTGTTGTTGATCCTCAGCCAATGGTATTTATGGCTGCCCATTACTTCTCTGATACCCATGGCGTTCAGCCCAAAGAGATGTCTCTTGGTGCGCTTTCCTGTAACGATTGTCATAACAATATCGATGACGCCACCGGACATGAGGTTGAAGAACTTCAGGCTGGTGCCCATCGTACAACCGATCGTATCATCAACTTTCTTCCCTGGCAGCCACCATGGTTCCAGGAAGCCAACCGTCTGCTCGTGTACAATCCTGAAACTGGTGCTATGGAACCTACAGGCAACACCGGTACTGACGGACAGGGTGCCTTGTTCATCGTTGACGGTGAAGTTGCCTACATTGAAGGTTTTGGTAACACCGCTGCCGGACAGGAACCTGCTAACGGCATGATGGTCCTTGGTGCTACCCAGGAAGATGTACTTCATCTCTCCGAGCATCACGCAGAAGAACTGTTCTATCTCAAGGGTGAGGATACCATCGCTGGTACCGCACTTCCCGGTGTGAATCAGATCTTCCTGACCCAGGCTGAGAAAGACGAGACCTATGTTGTGCAGATTGCCAATGGTCTCAGCCAGACTCCTGCAGGAGCCTGGACTGATATGGTTGTTCCCATGTATATTCC
>JAOZQU010000142.1 GCA_029932055.1 Desulfocapsa sp. | reverse complement strand
ACTAGCTTAAGAATAGGGAGCGCAGGTAATATATGGAAATTCCATTACTTACTGATATTGTCATTATTTTTGGATTGGCAATTGCCGTCTTGCTGTTATTTCACTTTCTCCGCCTTCCATCGGTTGTCGGGCTTCTTTTAACCGGCATACTGGCAGGGCCTCATGGCTTCAGGATGGTCGCAGCGGTGCATGAAGTCGAGGTGCTGGCTGAAATAGGGGTGATCTTCCTGCTGTTCACTATCGGCATCGAGTTTTCCTTTAAGAAACTTGTTGAAATCAAAAAACAAGTTGTTTTCGGTGGGTCTCTCCAGGTTGGCTTGACTATTCTTGCGGTATACTTCATTGCCCGCCAGATGGGGTTATCAACACCCGAGGCAATTTTTTATGGTTTTCTGATATCTTTATCCAGCACTGCGATTGTTCTCAGACTCATTCAAGAAAGAGCAGAAGTAGACACACCCCATGGCCGGACAGGCCTGGGAATTCTGCTGTTTCAGGATGTTATCATAGTACCGATGATTCTCATCACCCCTCTGCTTGCCGGGAATCAGTCGGGGCAACTGGATGGTGACATTTTTCTTTTTGCGGCCAAAGGCATTGCTATTGTTTGCCTGGTTCCGGTTGCAGCCAAATGGTTGATGCCCTGGCTTTTGTACCAGGTTGCCCGTACGCGAAGCAAGGAACTGTTTCTGTTGAGTGTTGTTGCTATTTGTCTCACCATCGCCTGGCTTACCTCAAATGCTGGATTGTCGCTGGCACTGGGAGCTTTTATTGCCGGGTTGATCATTTCAGAGTCTGAATATAGTTATCAGGCTCTTGGTGATGTTCTGCCTTTCCGCAATGTCTTTACCAGCTTCTTTTTTGTCTCAATTGGCATGCTGTTGAATACAGGATTTCTTATCAATAATCTCCTGCTTATCCTGATTGCTTCAGCCGGGGTTCTTGTTTTGAAAGCAGTTATCGCCGGCAGTACTGCAATACTTATGGGCTTGCCCCTGCGAAGTGGAATCCTGGCAGGACTGTCCATTTGTCAGGTTGGAGAGTTTTCCTTCATTCTCTCGAGAACAGGAGTGGAACATGGACTTCTTGCCGATCACTACCAGCTTTTTTTGGCAGTGGCGGTTCTGACAATGGCTGCAACACCTTTTGTTATTTCTCTGGCTCCGCGTTTTGTTGACCGTATTCTACAAATGCCAATCCCTGTAAAGTTAAAAACCGGGCTTTGGCCCATGCCTGAGATAAAAGTTCAGAAAAAGCTGAAACAGCATCTGGTCATTATCGGTTTTGGTTTAAATGGCCGAAACGTTGCTCATGCCGCCAAAATGACAGGCATTCCCTATATGATTATCGAGATGTCGCCCGATACGGTGCAGAAGGAACAGGAGAAAGGTGAGCCGATTTTCTATGGTGATGCCATCCATGAAGAGGTCTTACGTCATGCCGGTATTGAAGATGCAACTGTGGTTGTTGTTGTAATAAATGATCCGGCGGCAACACGGGCAATCACTGAAAATGTTCGTAAACTAACCAGAAAGGCGCACATAATTGTTCGAACACGATATCTTATGGAAATGCAACCACTCTATGAATTAGGAGCCAGTGAAGTTATCCCTGAAGAATTTGAGACATCGGTTGAAATCTTTTCCCGTGTGCTCGCTAACTATCTTATCCCAAGGGATGAAATAGATAAGCTTGTTGTTCACCTCAGGGCTGACGGATACGAAATGTTTCGTAACCTTTCCGGGAAGTCTTTCCCGGTCGGAAATCTTGACCTTCAACTCCCGGATGTTGGAGTCAGTTCCATGCGCGTTGAGGAGGGATCTTTTGTGGTGGGTATGTCATTGGTGAAGCTTGAACTACGGAAGAAATATGGGGTGACCGTGTTTGCGGTTTGCCGTGATTCACAAACATTTCTCAACCCTGAAGTGGACCAATCTTTTTATGCTGATGATATTCTTTATGTAATCGGTTCCCCGGAAAAGCTATCCGAAATCGGCAAGTTGTTTAACAGAGGAGAAAAACGATGAAACAGTACAGCAAGCTGATCACTCTTCCGTTCATAGGAGCAGCATTTTTTTTATTTCTCTTGCTCCCGATTTTCCAGGCTCTTGCCTCAGAGAATGACACTATTAGGTGGCATATCAAAAAATTGGCAACGGAACATGACCTTCTAGCCAATAGTCAGGTAAGTATATATGTTGAGGATGGTTTTGTCCTGCTCACTGGTACTGTGCAACTCTATTTACAAAAAATGGACTTTGAGCAGATTGCATGGAAAACAACGGGTGTAACCGAGGTGGAAAATGAAATCGAGGTCAAGCCACTGTTTCCTCGCGGCGATACAGGCATTAAGAGAGAAGTACGTATGATTTTGATGGACTGTAAATGCTTTCATGGAGGTAATCATATTGTTCAGGTTGCTAGAGGAATTGTCTCAGTAACAGGTGTCTTTTTTCATCCGCGCGATGTGCAGTTTCTCAAGAGGCAAATTGCAGAAATTGAGGGAGTTGTTGCCATTAATATTCACGCCACAGCCCTGATTGCCGAAAGGCAGAGAACTCTGCGATAATGGTTACTTTATGCATATTATGAAAACAAAAATTGCCCTCCTTGATTTAACCTGTTGCACAGGTTGTGAAGTAAATCTGCTTCGGCTTGGCAGTGCCTTTCTTGACGTAGCGCAGGATTTTGAAATCACCAATTGGCGAATGTTACAGACGGAGAAGGATGCTGACTACGACGTTGTTTTTGTTGAGGGCTATGCCTGCAACGATGAACAGGTCGAATTACTGAAACAGGCAAGGGAAACCTGTGAAATTGTTGTCGCGCTTGGTGTGTGCGCCATGTCTGGCCACATCTTCTCCCAGTTGACTCCGGAGAACTTTGAAAAGCTTAAGGCTATAGTGTATTCACCAGAACATCAAGCCGTGACACAGTTTGTCAAGCCCGTTGCGCAGGTGGTTAAAGTAGACCACATTATCCCCGGATGTCCGGCAAATATTGAAGCCGTTGCCAAGCTCCTGGGGGAGTTGAGACAGCAGCCGGTTACATCAAAAATACTTAATGTTCAGCCGCCTGATTATGTGTCGCGGATAGAAGGCCATGGAAGTTTAAATGTCAATTTTAAAGAAGAAACAGCCTGCTTTTCTCCGGCAGAGGGAGAACGTTTTGTGGAGGCTTTGGTGGTGGGGAAACCCTATCTCACAGCCCCAAAAATACACAGCCGTATCTGTGGGATCTGTCCGGTGGCGCACAGCCTCTGCTCTATCAAGGCTATTGAGAATGCTTTGGACATACGGCCAAATATCTGCAGCAGACGGCTACGTCGTGTTTTTCAGTGTGGCCAGATGGTGCAGAGCCATCTCCTTCACCTCTATTTGATGGTGCTGCCAGCCATTACCGAACTTGAATCAAGTCTTGATATGAGTGTCCGCTATCCAGCGGAATTTCATCTTTTTCTGAAGGTCAAGCGTATTACAGAAGAACTTTTTGATGTTATTGGTGGAGCACCACTGCATCCGGTTTCCCTGACCGTTGGCGGGTTTTCCAGGGCCCCTGATCCTGCACGGCTTTCCAGGCTTGGCGAGAATATTTCACGAATACTGGATGATGCACTGGATCTTGTTCGTATCTTTACCGGTTTTGATTGGCCGGAGGCGGTGACTACGGCCCATATGATATGCATCCAGCCGGAGACCACAAACAGTTACCCAATGTTTGGAACCAGAGTACGCTATAATGCTCCTGTCCCCTTTGCCGCTCAAGATTACAGGAAATTTGTTCACGAAGTAATCCGGATCGGGCAGCCAAGCAAAGTGGCCTGCATTGTTCCAAATATTCCTGTGAAAACAGGAGCGCTGGCACGTCTGTCTTATTATTTTGAACGACTCAACCCACTTGCGGCAACGATCTTGAAAGAAAACACTCCCAATTTCAATAACCCTTTTCATTGCAACCTGGCTCAGGCAGTTGAGTTGATCCATTACCTGGAAGAAACAATTCGCCTTCTCGATTCTGTTTGGGGGGATGACATGGAGAGCGTTGTTGTTGACAGAAAAGAGATCAGAAGAAAAGCCCTGGCAGGCGACACCACCTGGCCCAAACAGGGTGTAAGTGCCATAGAAGCTCCAAGAGGTCTTTTGTTCCACGAGGTGTATGTGAACAAACAGGGGAATGTGACCTTCTATAATATAATCCCACCCACTGTGCTCAACCTGTCTGGACTCGAACAAGAGGCGACACTGCTGCTCAGGAGTTACAGGACAGAGCCAGATAATAAAAAGATTGCTCTTCTGGAAGATTTGATTCGGGCCGCAGATCCATGTATTACCTGTGCTGTTCACTGATCTTTGCTTCACTCAAAAATCAATTCAAAAAGGAGGATATATTCGACAAAGATGATTCAAATTGATAGAGTTGACAAGAAAATATTTAGTGCTTTCAATAGACACGGCCACAAGATACACCGGCTTTCATTGGGCATCATTTTTATTTGGTTTGGTCTTCTTAAACCATTTGGTGCGAAGACAACTACTTCACTACTTGCCCATACAATCTATTTTTTCCCTCCAGAATTCGTCCTTCCTCTTTTAGGATGGTGGGAAGTCGCAATCGGTATTTGCCTAGTTTATAAACCTTTAGTTAAGCTTTCAATAATATTGCAATTTATTAGAATCCCTGGTACCGTTTTGGCTTTTTTTGTACACCCTGAAGTTTGTTTTGTTCACTTTCCTTATGTACCTAGCCCAGAAGGACAATACTTAATAAAAGATATAGTCATTCTCTTTGCTGGCATTGCAATCGCTGGAACAGTGTATAGTGAAAAAGAATAGTCGTTGCTTATCAGATGCTTTGCTGAATCCGTAAGCCGATGCTACTTTTTTAAAGTAGCGTCTCCCATGAAGCTTAACGACATCTACACAACGAGCCAGTGAGCTTTGTCTTTAAGATAGCCACATACAAGATTTGATTTTCCCAAACTAGCCTCGACTTTACACTACTCCTATCTTTCTGGTACAACCTTACTGGAGAAAGGAAAAGAGTTTAATAGAGATGTGCAGGGGCAATACTTACTACTTCTTGATGGAGGGAGGTTGAGTTTCTGAATAAGATTTCCATACAATATACAGTATCAAATATTTGATTGTTTGTTGTCGTCCGCATGGAAGTTTGGAAAAAATAGGAACTAAACTGTTACCTGAGTGAGAATTTAGACAATAAAAAAAGTGAATTCTTCTTCTATCTCACCAGAAACAACCAGAGGGCGTAAAGTGGATAATTCCGAATGAGGCCATCTTCCTTAAAATTCATGAGCGTTGAACGGGAAAGAATTTGTGGCTTGTATTTATCACCATATACCCGGAGACTTTTCTTTTGTTTACTGACTCCGGATTTTACTTCAAGGGGTTGAACCTGATCATGAATAGCTACAACGAAATCTACTTCTGCCTGGTTTTTGCTTGTCCAATAATATAAATCTTTTTGGCCATGTGCCACTAACTCTTGAGCTGCGTAGTTTTCTACAAAAGCACCGTTAAATTCACTGAAAAGAGTGTTGCCTTTGACAATTGTGCGTTGTGAAACTTTTATCATCGCACCCAAAAGACCAACATCAAGCAGATATAATTTAAAGATATCTTCCCGGTAGGTCGCTAGAGGAAGCTTGGGTGTGTGGGTGTTGTAAACCTTGATTACCAGGCCGGCATCAACCAGCCATTGTATCGATTCACTGTATTCTCTTGCTCTGGCATTTTTGCTAACCTCGGCATAGGTGAATTTTTTATTTTCCCGGGCAAGCTGCGAAGGGATACTTCCCCAGGTGGCAGCAATCCTGATGGCTTCTGTTTTTGTAGTATATTTTGAAAAGTCTATATGATACGCTTCCAATATTTCTTCCTGGATTTGACGTACCATGCGCAGATCCTGATTTTGAACATATTGACTAATTGCTTCGGGCATTCCACCAATAAAATAATACATCTTCAATAGGTCCACGAGTTCAGTGTGGAATGGAGCTGCAATAGGTTCAAAAGTGCTGTTTTCAAGTAGTTCTCGTAGTTGAGGTTTCTGGGCAGCATCAAGGAATTCGGCAAAAGTCATGGGATAAAGGTCAAGAAAATTGACTTTTCCTACCGGAAACGGAGCAGACTGGCCGATCTTTACTCCCAATAGAGAACCTGCCGCAACAATATGGTACTCAGGGGCTTTCTCGCAAAAGTATTTTAAACTTGTGAGTGTTTCAGGGGAATTCTGGACTTCATCAAAGATGATCAATGTTTGCTCGGTACTGATCTTTTTTTCACGGTAGATAGAAAGAGTTCGAATAATTTTTTCGGGTGCCAACCGTCCGGTGAAGAAATCGTGCAGGTCAGGATCTTCTTCAAAATTGAAATATGCAATATCCTCATATTCCCCTTTACCGAAGGCTTGCAGAATATACGTTTTGCCGACTTGACGAGCTCCTTTCAGTACCAGGGGTTTTCGTCTGGGATGTTCTTTCCATGCAAGCAACTTATCATAAATATCTCGTTTCACAATGAAAGTGATATGCTATTTCGTGATTAAAGTCAATAAACATGTACATGGGAACGTGATATTTTGGGCTGATCTGGTATCGATTTCGTGAATAAAATAGATTTTTTCAAGGAAAGCTGATGGTTTTGAGTCTGTAAGACACTTCTTGATTACCATTTCAACAGCAATTACCTGGATAGTTAAACGCATAAAAAGACATCCCGTTTTTGTTCATCCAATAAATGCTGTTTCTTTTTATTTGATTACACCTTTTTGTTGAACAAGAGAGTTGCTTTTTGGTGACCGTTTTTTGCCCCGCTGGTAGTATGCTTTTCGACGTACCTGGTAAAGTCGTTTAATGTGTACCGCTTTTAGGGCAAAACCAAAGGTGACCTCAATTTCATCTGTGAGTTGATCCATTGGTAGTTTTTTGCCCGGTCCCAGATTCTGGAATCTGCTAAAAGCATACCGCTCCCATTTTGTTGTGAGGTCAGCAGTTGAGATAAGGATCTGACGTCTTTTTTTGGAAATCCGCGCAAGTTGACTGCGCAGTACTTCATGTTTCCCCCATATCTTTTCGAGAAACTCCAGGCATTGTACATCATGTTCCGTAAGAGGATTACTGATAACCCGGTTCTCTGCAAACCAGTATATCATCTTCAAAGGTATTTTTGACTGCTCAATATATTCGTGCGGCTTCATTGTTGGATACTTTACCTCCTTTACATTTGTGAGTAAAAAATGACTGTTGCTTTTAAACGAATTAATCGAAACAAATGACTATTCCAGCTTCCGATGGAATTGTTTCGTTTAATTCGTTTTGTTCGTTAGGGGGCTATGCAATTCATAAATGGTCGTAGGTCTGCCTCGATTACCTGTTTTTTGTGTTTCCATGACCACTGTCCCTGAACCGATCAACTCTTTGAGGGATGTCTCCAGGCGTGTTTTTGATATATTATTACTGAATGCGGCAAAGAGTTCCCTGCCTGTCTTTTTTCCTGTAGTGAGTATTTCAAAAACTTTTTGTGTGACCCTGTCTGCAGCTTGCCCATGGAAAATGTAGTTTGCCGATTGTCGGCAATAATCCCAAAAGGCGAGTGCGGCTTTAAGATGTGATAGGTCTATGATATATTGTTCATCCAACAGGCAATAAATCATTGCCAGACGGAGCACTTGAGCTTCAGCTCGGTTGGTGACACATCCGAGTAATCCTGGTTGATCTTTCGACAGTTGGTCATAGTAGTGATTTGCCCAGGCATGTTTGGCTGAGTCATTTAAAGAAATATAAATTTGCTTATCTTGGTGCTGTGTGATTTTTGAAGCGTTGGTTTTTCTGCTTTCAGGTGGCAGCCATTTCCGAATATTAATGATCCGGTCTGTTTGGTCAAAAATGGGAATAGTAAATCTCTGGTTTTTGAAGCCAATCTTGTGTTTTTTTGCAGTCATTCTGGAAATTGTCCGGTACTGTTCGAGATAGTTATACTGCTTGTTTGTCATATTAGAGGCATAACTATCTACCAGAGAAGGATGTATTGGTTTAGAAAAAGAATTTTTGGGTTTTGCAAATCGATATGGTGAATCATTGCACTGTATTCCACCTGTCAGTTCAGCCACCTTTTGCAACTGCTCCTGGAAGCTAGATAATCCACTGATTTTGCCAACCAGATGAAAAATGTCCCAACCTGTGTCACAGGAAAAACATTTTCCCCTGCCGGTTTCTATATTTGTGCTTGCATTACCAAGGTGATGATCCGCATGGAATGGACAAAGATGGTGGTATTCTTTTCGGTTATCGATACGTCCGGCAGGTATCAGAGATGACAATAGATTTTGATAATTGCCACGAAGTCTGTTGAGGACAGTTTGTTTTGCTGTGAGAGGTTTCAGGGGCATCAGATGAAATCAAGCGGTGTTGCTATTGCTGATCAAGTAGTTCGACGTTTAACCATAACTTCTGTTTTTCTTGGTCGACCAGGTCCTCTTCGTGGCGGATCGATCATCTTGCCGCCTTTATCAATCCAACTCAGAAGGTCACCTAGATGTAATCGTACTGCTTTGCCGATTCGTATTACCCGAACCGGTGGCATGGGCTTGTTACCTGCCAAGGCCTGACGCCACCAGGCAACGGACATACTTGTTATTTCTGCGGCCTGATCCACAGTGATAAGCTGTTTTTTTGTCATTTCTTTTAACTCTCCTGGCATTATTTTGTTGCTCATAGGGGATGTATGATGTTAATATTTACTATAATGTAGTCGTATGAGAATGTATTATATGAAAATATTCCCAAATGTCAATGTGTTTTTTGCGTGGAGTGAACTTTTATGAATCAGGAAGAAGATTTTATGATACAGCTTGGACATCGATTGAAGAAAGTCCGGAAAGCCAGAGGCTATAAGAGTCGCGAGGACTTAGCAGTAAAAATAGGGATACACCTGAGTACCTATGGCAATTATGAACGGGGTAAAAGAATACCGGACGCAGTTTTTATAGAAAAATTTTGTGCCACTCTGCACGTTAATCATATCTGGTTGTTTACCGGTAGGGGAGGTATGGCCTTACCAGATAATCCTATGGGGCTTGAGACCAAATTACTTGAATGTATAATGGAAAAAGTCGAAGAGTACATGGAGCAAACAAAGTCCATATTGACTTCCCAAAAGAAGGCAGAAGTTATAAGTATTTTGTATGAAGAGGCTCTGGAAAATCAGAACTGGCAAGATGAATTAGGTATAGATTCCAAAACAAAACGTTTTATAAAATTGCTTGCAGGTTGAGGATCATGGACAATATTTTGAAATTTCCAATAAAGAAAAGTTTGCATCAGACAATGGCGGAGTTGATATCAGATTCTGCTATTTCATCAGATCATTTG
>JAOZQU010000141.1 GCA_029932055.1 Desulfocapsa sp. | reverse complement strand
CGAATGGCTGATGCCCCTTTAACTCAATGTCCTGATTGCGAAGGCCCTGTAAAAAAAATAATGTCCAGAAGTTCTTTTCAGCTGAAAGGCGGTGGCTGGTATGCCGATGGCTATTCTTCCAGCAAGCCTGAAAAAAAGAAAGAGTCCGGCACCAGTACCAATAAAGCTGCCCCTCCCTGTAAATCTGCAGCAAGCTGTCCTTGTGCGGCAGCAAGTTCATAGCCCAAACTCTTGCCAAGAAAATTTGTTTTTCATTTCCTTCCGGCCAGGGTGTGTAGGGCTGAGCGTCTGGCATCCGTTTATGCGGATCGTGATGTAAGAAATGTAAATCAAAGGCGATTTCAGTTTCTTCTCGGAAATACTTCAGCAGAACAGCTTTTTTTTGTTTTGGCCACATGCGAAAAAAAGCCTGTGGCTTATCTCCAGCTTTGCCGGGAGCGAAGAAAAGCGGATCAATTCAGAATTCGTGGGCTTCATACCCATAGTCAGTTTCGTAATCGATCTCTTGCCACAAGAGTTTTGCGACTTGGCTGTAAGTGTGTTGCAGAATTTTATCAGGGAGGAAAAGTCTTCTCTTATATTCTCCCTGAGAATAAATCGTCCCTCATTGCTCATCAACATGCAGGTTTTCATGTAACCCGTTTGCCTGCCGTACAGTTACAACCTGAGAACCATCTTTGCCTTGTGTGGAAATCGGGTAATCGTTCATCAGAGACTATGAATCTACAATAACAGCGGGGTTGTAACCGGTTACGAAGTCAGGGGCATATGGCCATGGCATCACCGTATGAATAAAAACGGTAGCCCAATTCAATGGCTTCCCGGTAGCTTTCCATCAGGGTTTCGCGGCCACAGAGGGCTGATACCAGGAACAGTAACGAAGATTCGGGGAGATGGAAGTTGGTGATAAGGTTATCCACCACCTTGAATTGATAACCGGGTAGTATGTAGAGTCCACACCAGCCATCTCCCGCCTGTACTTGTCCTTCCCGGTTAGACATGAATTCCAGAGTACGTACTGTGGTGGTGCCCACAGCCCATATTTTTCCTCCATTTTGCCGAACTGCATTGATTTTGTCAGCACTTTCTGCAGAAACAGAGACATACTCCTGATGAATAATGTGATCCCGGATATCTTCACAGCGAACAGGGGCAAATGTTCCATGACCCACGTGGAGGGTGATCTGGGTTGTCTCTACACCTTTCTGCTGAATGGATGCCAGGAGGTTTTTTGAAAAATGAAGCCCGGCAGTAGGAGCCGCAACAGCACCGGGCTGATGGGCATAAACTGTCTGATAGCGTTCGCGATCCTCCTCTGTTGTCCCATCCTTCCTACTGATATAGGGTGGTAGTGGAACCTGGCCGTACTGTTCCAGAATATCGGATAACTCTTTGTTGTCGGAGTAGGTCAGTTCGATTTTGACTTTTCCTCCGTCAAGGAGTTCCAATACCTCACCATCCAGATCAGGTCCCAGTAGAAGGTGAGTTCCGGGTTTTGGACGTTTTGAACTTTTGATAAGTGCCGTGACTTCTGCTCGTTTCTTTATTTCGGCATTTTTTTTCAGCACAGGATAAGAGAGGAGAAAAACCTCAACCTTGCCACCACTTTCTTTACGGCCGTAAAGTCGTGCTGGAAAGACTTTGGTATTGTTCACCACCAGCAGATCACCGGGATTGAATAAATCAATGATTTGGTGAAAAGTGCCATGCTTCCATTTACCGATTTTCCGGTTCATTATCAAAAGCCGGGAGTTTTCCCTGGAATCTGCCGGATGTTGGGCAATATTTTTCGTAGGAAGGGTGTAATTGTAAGCTTTAAGGGAGAATTCCTGTTGCATGCGTATTTGGTTTTACAGTATAAAATGCTGATAGGTTCGTAAATAGAGGCTATGTGATTTTTTACGAGCTCATTAATGCTGATTAGAAAATTTTTTAATTGCCATCATTACCTGAAAAAAAGGTCTTCCTACCATGTTCCTTGTCGTTTGCGCAACTGAATTTGAGCTTCAACCCCTGCTTGAGAAGGTAAATCCTGAAAATCAAGGATGGATGAGTCTGATTACAGGCGTTGGCATGGTGGAAACTACCCTCAGTCTAACACGATTTCTTGAGCAGCAGAGGGGGCAAATTCATACTGTACTCAATTTCGGTGTGGGAGGGGCTTACAAGTGTCATGGAAGAGAGGGCGCTGGCCTTTTGGAAATATGTCTGGCAGAACAGGAGGTCTTTGGCGATTTTGGTGTCTGTCATGTAGATCACATCGAACCACTTGGGGAGCATCTTTTGCATCGTTCCCATTATTCTTTGGATCCTGATTTACTGAATAAAGCCGATACTCTTCTCCAAGAGAATGGTTTTTCTGTAAAACGTGGAAATTTTGTCACGGTGTGTGGTGTCAGTGCAACTGAAAACCGCGGCACAATGCTTGGCACACAGTATGATGGTCTCAGTGAGAATATGGAAGGTGCGGCTGTGGCACGAGTCTGTGAAGAGTTTAACTTGCCGCTCCTTGAAATGCGTGCGATATCCAACTTTGTAGAAGATAGAGACATAAAACGCTGGAAATTGACAGAGGCCTGTTCGCAGGCAGCAAAGGCTGCCGCTATACTTCTTAAAGGTTTAAGGTAGAAGATGACACCACCACTCACCCTGGGCTATTCACCCTGCCCAAATGACACCTATATATTTTATGGATTGACCCATAACAAGGTCGCCTTAGCTGACATTAAACTGGCACCACCTCTGCTTGAAGATGTGGAGACCCTCAACTCCTGGGCTGTTGAGAAAAAACTCGATATTACAAAACTGTCTTTTCATGCACTGGGCCATGTTCTGGATGAGTACTGTGTGCTCTCGGCCGGTTCTGCCCTTGGTCGGGGCTGCGGTCCGCTTCTTGTGGCAAAGCCGGGTTTTGAGGTCGCAGCACTAAGCAGTGCAAAGATAGCCATTCCCGGCCGTCTCACCACCGCAAATCTTCTCTTTCGTATGTATTCACCTGATTCAAGCAATTTGATAGAGCTTCGTTTTGATGAAATTATGGACGCAGTGACAAGGGGAGAAGTTGATGCCGGTGTGATTATCCATGAAAGCCGTTTTACGTATGCGGCGCAGGATCTGGTATGTTTACAGGATCTTGGCCAATGGTGGGAAGAATCTACCGGCCATCCCATTCCTCTTGGCTGTATTGCTGCGCGAAGAACGCTTGGCAAAAAACGGATAGAGTATATTGATAAGGCTATCCATGATTCGATTGTCTGGGCGGACGAACATCCGGATGAATGTCTTCCGTATATCAGGAAATATGCGCAGGAGATGGATCAGCAGGTGATGAAAAATCACATAGACCTCTATGTGAACGATTATTCCAAGGCACTTGGGACAGAGGGAAAAGCTGCCATAGAAACCTTCCTTCGTCTTGGCCGTGAGGCAAACATTCTTCCAAGCCCTCCTGAACCTATAAGCCTGCAGATATGAGGGAACAAAGTACTTTGCACCAGGAAGCTCCTCTTCGAGCCTGCCTGCTTATTGGGGGGCGCAGTTCCCGGATGGGTCAGCCAAAACACCTGATTAAAGGACAAAATGGTCTAACCTGGCTTGAAAATACTGTAAATTTGCTTCAACCTTTTACCACGCAGATTGTTCTTTCAGGCCGTGGTGATGTACCTGCCAGTCTTGATTCTCTGGTTCGTCTTCCTGATGTTCCTGGTGTGCAGGGCCCACTCACCGGAATTCTTGCAGCCATGCGTTGGCATCCTGATTCTTGCTGGCTGCTGCTAGCCTGCGATATGCCAAATATTACACCAGAGGCCCTGCAGTGGTTGCTTGCCGGCAGGCATCCGGATTCCTGGGGGACTCTGCCCCGTCTGAAAAAGGATGGGTTTATTGAACCTCTACTTGCCCTGTATGAGCCGCAGGCTAAGAGTTATCTTGAGGAGCTTTGTGCTTCAGGTTGTCTGCGGATTTCCATGATTGCCGAGCGATCCAAAATTGCAATTCCCGTGGTTCCACAATCACTCTGCCGCGCATGGAGTAATATTAATACTCCTGAACAACTGTCTCAATCTCTACTGTGATTTTTTTCTAGGATACGGATAAGGGCCAGCAGTTTCTGATACTCCTCTTGAGTCAGTGAGTGTTCTGAATAAAGCGCTGCCCCAAAAATGTTAGCGAACTGTTCACACACCGGGTCTTGAAAATGATTGGCGAGTTCATGGAGGCCCATTGTTGATGGAATTGTTTTGACCCTGTGTTTCCGACGGACAGCAGCAAAATACCGGTTTGAAATTTTTTCTTCTCGACTGGTTGTTTTCCAACGAATTGCTTGGCGGATGACGAACACAGACAGGACAATCCAGAGTGTCGGATACAATTTTTTTACATCCCATTTCCAGTCTCTGCGTAATGATTAAAGACCTTTTCCTGTGCGTCTGAGCAGACTGACCTGTTTCTGGAGGTCGTAGGTGATAACCGCCTGGATCCAGAAATAGTCAATGGCATCCGGTTGCTGCAGGGTGCACTGTTTTTCCAAGCTTCAGGCCCACTGGTCGATTGGAGCGGGAAAATTCGTTGATCAGAAATGACGCACAGCAGAGTTGTGATTCCAGAGTCTTTCCCGGCAGACTGTGCGGGTCTATCTCAACCGGTTCTACGGCGGTTGCAGAGAGTTCTTTTATTTTCAGTGAATCGTGACGGGCAGAGAGCTTCCAGTGAACCATTTTTAAAGGTTCTCCTCCCTGGTAGTCACGGATGCGGGTGATATCTCCCTCATCTCCTTTTTGAATGGATTCGTTTTTTTGTCCTGCCTGATCCGAATATTGAGAAAGAGCAGAACGACAGGGGAGCGGTTGCGGGAAGACAATAATCGTCTGACGAAGTTGGATTGTCAGACTGCGAATGAAAAAATTGATTGGAAAGTTTGAACGGATCGTCAGTGCATGGTCAATATGTTCTCCCCGACCCTTGAAGGTGACCGGGATGTTTACTTTTGCAGTTTCATTTCGCATGAGAAGAGGAATGTAGGTGCTGCAATGGTCCTGAAATACGATTTCCAGTAAAAAGCTGTGCAGCAGGCGTCTTCCATTGTGGATACGGATGGTAAAGAGTGTCTCAAGTCCGTCGTAGACTTCATCGGGCGGCACAATCTGGACGGTGATGCCGTTCAGGTTGTGATGACCGAGAATTCCGGAAATGGACATGAAACCAAGAAGAGCCGACACCAATAAATAGAGAAGATTGTTACCGGTGTTTACTGCTCCAAAGCCAAGTATCAGGGTGATGGCTATATACAGGCTGCCCGCCCGGGTCAGTTTCAGACGATGGGAACGGGAACGGTTTGCAGAATTGATTGCAAAACCTCCTGTTTGTTGAGAGACTCATGTTCCGGACGTAAAATGAGACGATGGGCGCCAACCCGACTTGCAATAAGTTTTATATCTTCCGGGATAACGTAGTTTCGATTTTCCAGATAGGCTGCTGCGCGGGCCGCAGAAGCCATATTGATTGCCCCGCGGGTAGAAATCCCGGAAAGAGTGAAAGGGTGCTCACGGCTGGCATGAGATATATCAAAGATATAGTTCACCAGTTTGTCAGATAGATGAATAGTGGAAACAGCCTGCCGTGCCTCCTCAATCTCTGTTCGACTGACCATCGGTTGTATGTCCAGCATTTTTTTGCGGATACCGCCTTGACGAATGATGGCCTTTTCCATGTCTTCCGGTGGGTAACCAATGCCTGTGGTAATCAAAAAACGATCCAGTTGTGATTCCGGCAGAGGAAAGGTACCAACCTGTTCAGTGGGGTTTTGTGTGGCGATGACCATAAATGGTTCCGGCAATGGATAGGTTTTTCCTTCAATAGTTACTTTTCTTTCCTCCATGGCTTCGAGCATGGCACTCTGTGTTTTGGGCATGGCCCGGTTGATTTCATCGGCCAGCAGAATGTTATTGAATATCGGGCCTTCAATAAAACGGAAATTGTTTTGCTCCCGATCGAAGATTGATAATCCTGTGATGTCTGAAGGCAAAAGGTCGCTGGTACATTGAATGCGTCCGAAAGAAAGGCCCAGAGCACTGGATAGAGCCAGGGCAAGGGTAGTTTTTCCAAGGCCCGGTATGTCTTCCAGCAAAAGGTGGCCATCTGAGAGTAAGGCAATCACTGCCATCTTCAGGGCTCTGCTTTTCCCTTGCAGGTAGTGAGTGGAGAGCTGGTCAATGAAATGAAGGATTTTTGTCTGATGTGCTAGATTGGATGTCATATGATGTTTACCTTTTTCCTGTATTGCCTGTGCATCAAGCTACAAAGTATTGATAAATCATCCTCAACCATTATCAAGGGGTGAGTCAGTGACTTTCCGGTAAAATGTGAAACTGTGCTTTGCTCAATAGTTACCTTCCGAGATTGTTGGTGGATTCGTATTTGTGAATGAGTCTGCAAAAATGATCTATATGTTCATCCGTGGTAACAAAAGAGCTTACCAGTCGAGTGAAAACTTCATCTTCTTCCAGTTCGATTCCAGGGGGCAGGGCATTGGCAGGCCACTGGTAAAATTCAGCTCCTGAATTATGCAGAAAGTCGGCCAGTTGCCTGGGCATGGTGACAAAAATCTCATTTGCCTCGCGCGGCCATTTTAGAGAAATTGAGGAAAAGGAAGCAAGTTTCTTTTCCAGATGGTGTGCCTGTTTGTTGGCGTGGCCGGCAAGTTCCAGCCAGTGGTTGTCTTTAAGCCAGCCAACAAACTGGGCTCCGAAGAAACGTCCCTTGGAAACAAGGTGGCCTGATCGTTTTCTCCTGTGGATAAAAGATTCGGCGAGTTTTCGGTTAAAAAACAGGACTGCTTCGGCGACCATGCCTCCGCATTTGGTCGCACCCAACGACAGAACATCAACACCCGCCTTCCACGTCAAGTCAGCTGGAGAACATCCAAGGGCTGCAACCGCATTGGCAAATCGGGCACCATCCATGTGCACGTGCATTTTATGTTTGTGGGCAAAAGAGCAGAGATCTGTTAGCTCCCGAGGAGTGTAGACAAGCCCGGCTTCGTTGGCCTGGGTGATACTTAAGGCTCCTACACGAGGTGTATGAGGCGGCTCGTCTGCCAGCGAATGAAAGTAGCGGGCAAGGTGCGCGAGCATAAGTTTTCCGGCTTTTTGGGAAATGGGTATAAGTCGTGCCCCGCCTGAAAAGAATTCCGGAGCTGTGGATTCATCCTGCAGGATATGAGCCTGATGGTGGCAGAGCATGGTTTCCCATGGCTGAACCAGGCAGGAAAGGGCAAGAGAATTCGCTGCTGTACCGGTAGCGACAAAATACACCTCAAGATCACAACTAAACACTTTTTTCAGATCTTCGGTTGCCTGTGCACACCAATGGTCATCACCATAACCGTGGGTAAAGCCTGAATTAGCAACTGTTAGCATCTCCAGCACTTGGCTTGATGCACCTGTTTGATTGTCACTGCCGAACTGCATGAAATTCTCCTGTTGGAATGACGGGCTATGGAAAGTTTGAGTTTTAATACCATCAAGAACTGATTGTTACACTTTCCTTATGCTTCAAATAGCCCTTAGGCAAGCAACAGATAATAATAGATTTGTCCATTAAAGCTCTACCCATTTTCTTCCCATAAAATATTCAGTATGCTACACTGTTTATAGCAGTTTGATTCGTTTGCTCAAACATCAAATAGGGGAGAGATGCATGCGTTTTGATTCCGGAAAAATGATTACTGATTTTGATCCCCATTTTAAGATATTTCATGAACTCATGCCGTTTAAAGTTCAGGAAATACTTCTTGTCTCAAGTCCCTACGATGCCTTCATCATGGAGGAGGATGGCTCGCTTGCCACTCGGATCATCAATGAATATCAAGGACTCAATCTGAGCGGCGCACCTCGTATAACACTGGTTTCTTCAGGTCGTGAAGCCCTTGAAGTTATGCGACGGCAGGCCTTTGATCTGGTTATCACCATGCCCAATGTTGGTGGTATGGACGCCTTTTCCTTTGGCGCTGCCATCAAAAGAATCCATCCCACCCAGCAGGTTGTTCTCATTGCCCACAGTCTCCGCGGCATATATCCTCTACCCGAAAGGGCAGATTGTCATTCCATTGATAATATTTACCTCTGGTGTTGTGAGTCTGAGCTTCTCCTCTCCCTGATTAAGAATTTTGAAGATCATGTCAATGTGGATGCGGATACTGCCCGGGCCATGGTAAGAGTGATTATCATGGTGGAAGATTCTCCAGTGTACCGATCTTTTTTCCTGCCCTTTCTGTATCATGAAGTGGTACGTCAAACTCAGGCCGTACTTGATGAGAGCCTCAATGAGCCCCACCGTTTACTTCGTATGCGGGCAAGGCCAAAAATTCTTTCTGCCATCAATTATGAAGAGGCAATGGTTTTCTATGAGGCCTACAAACCCTATATTTTTGGTATAATGTCTGATGCACGTTTCCCGCGTCGTGGAAAAATTGATCCTGAAGCCGGATTGCGTTTACTTGAAACCATACGGGAAGATGTGCCTGATCTGCCGATGCTGATGCTTTCTTCTGAGCCGGAAAACAGACAACGGGCTGAAGCCATCCCTGCTGTTTTTCTCGATAAAAATTCACCTTCAGTAAAGAAGGAAATTCATTCATTCTTTCTGAATTATCTGGGTTTTGGTGATTTTATTTTTCGCATGCCTGATGGAACTGCCATTGGGCATGCTTCTAATCTCTTTGAGTTTGAGCAGCAGCTTCGCGAGATCCCTCCGGAGTCGATTCGTTATCATGCTGAGAATAATCATTTCTCTAATTGGGTTATGGCACGCGCAGAGGTGGCATTGGCAACCCGCCTCCATCGTGATCATGTCAGTGGAATTAAGAGTTGTTCGGATCTGCGGGATGATATTGTCTTTAAAGTACACTCTCTTCGTAAACTCCGACAGCAGGGAGTTGTGATCAGGTTTTCCCGTGATCGTTTTGATCCGGAAGTCATGGATTTCGTTAAGATGGGAAAGGGGTCAATGGGAGGCAAGGGACGTGGTTTGGCCTTTGCCTGGATGCGGCTTCAACAATCTCGGGGGAATTATAAGACACTGTCGGAAAATAATGTAATGCTGCCCAAGACTTGCGTTTTAACAGCAGACGGCTTTGATGATTTCATCAGCAAGAATAATTTGCGTTTAGACAAAGATGTGGATGATGAAGCCATTGCCGATCTTTTTCTTGCTGCCGAGTTACCGGGCTGGTTGAAGGAAGACCTGCGGGTGTATCTTTCAAAAGTAACATTTCCGGTGTCGGTTCGTTCTTCCAGTCTGCTTGAAGATGCTCATTTTAAACCATACGCAGGCCTTTATTCTACCTTTTTTCTCTCTAATAATCACCCCTCATTTTCTATTCGTTGTCAGCAGCTCGAAGATGCAATCAAGCTTGTTTATGCCTCTA
>JAOZQU010000140.1 GCA_029932055.1 Desulfocapsa sp. | reverse complement strand
TCATCGAGTTCCAGAGACACCTTACTTAATTTTTAATTCGTGAGAAGTGGGGTCATTATGTTGAGCATAATGAAAGTAAACATATCTCCCCTCAATCCTGACCGGTTTCAGCGATGCTCTGTAACAGTCATAAGTTACAGGTTTCCTTATACACTTAACCTTGTCCCTGCTAATCCTAACACCTATGAATTCGCCTTTTCCAATTGATGTGGGTCGATAAAAATCGAGTCTTTTTGATATGCTTTACTTTAGATGAGTCAAACGAACAAGAAACCCCTTTTTAACTTTTTTGTTTTTACCTATTAAATATTTTTCAGTTTCCGTCGATAAATTATTATCCAACATAAACAGAACTACTGCAACGCAGTGGATATCGACAAAATATAAGGAGTTCTGCATGACACTATCAGCTGCCTCAAACGCCGTATCGGCCAAAAGTCACATCTCTCATCAGAAAACTGGAACCGAGACAAAGCAAACTGAAAAGGGCAGATCCAACCCCTCTTCAGAGAACAATCTTTCTGGAAATAAATTTGACGACAATGTAACACTCGGCCAATCAGAAAAGACGAATGCCCCTTCAAAAGTGATTAACCAAAAAGCAGTGGAGAAGATCCTGCCTCAGACCATGAAATCAATTCTTGCCCATAGTAAAACAGCCATATCTGCCCAGGCCAACACCATCCCCCAGGCAGCACAAGAAATTCTTATCGAGAATTAAGACAAGCCCCACCTCCTACGTTCTGTGATATAATAAATGTGGTCATAATAAATGATCAGAGTAAAATTAAAGTTGTATTTAAAAGCAAGAATGATTCTGTATTGTTATCATAGAATTAATCACTAAACCAATACATCCAAAACATGGTAGCAGTTCTATGCTAGTCTTCTCTTAGAAGAAGTTGATAAATCGGTGACAGGGAGAGACCTCCCTCTGGTACTGATGGATTGTTTCCCCCGGACGCCCCTATCGCCCTTCCGTCACGGAGATAATTTCCACGGGCAGTGGGCCACAACAACTGGTTCTCCGATGATCCCGGTACGGAATAAATAAACAGTCCTGCACCAAAAGTCTGCAGCAGGATCTCCAGTGTTCCGTCTCCATTCGTATCCATGAGCGTGGGTGCTGCCGGTGCACCCTTGCCATTCCCGTTTGTGCCCTGTTCGTACAATTCTATATCAAAAAGGACAGTACCGGTGTTATCGAGAACCATCAAATAGCCATGAGCATGATTTGGAGTTATATTTTCCGGATCACCATAGGTGCTCAGGATCAATTCCGGCTGGTTATCCTGATTCAAATCTGCAACCATTATTTCAGAAGCATACATCACAGCTCGCCCATGTCTGATATCCCGACGCCATAGCTGATTTCCGGACGCAGAAGTACAGTAAATATATCCATCATGGGCAGCGTATAAGATCTCAGGACTGTTGTCGCCATTGATGTCAACAACTGTGGGGGCAGGTGGATTTCTCGGAGGATACCAAGTACGGCTCCCCCGATCCAGGGGATACCCGGATGAGGGCAGATTCTCCCAACCCGCCAGTCGTCTTGCAGAGCGCAAACCGTCTCCATAAGATCCTTCCAGAACCATTATGGAGTGATGCTTGGTGTCATAGGGAACATCTTTTTCCACGTTAGCCACACCAACAACCTCATTTTTCCCATCCCCATTTATATCTGCAACAGATGGAGGTGAAGCTGTCCACTGCATCCACTTCTGATAATCCGGATGCGGCCAGTCGCCAATATGGTCATGATAATGATCTTCTTCAACCATTGGATCAAACCAGCGAATAAACTGGCCCCAGTTCAACCGGTTTCCAGAATAGCTCGAAGCACGGTTTGTAAACCAGGAAGATGCCGACATGGAGACACCGGTATGCTGAAAAACATTAATTTGATGATTGTCAAAGGTGACCACAATTTCCTTTTCAGGGTCATCATCAAGATTACCAATGCCAACATTCAGGCCGTAACAACCATAGCCATGATTGCCAGGCCCATTTACCGTGGCATCATCTCCATCCTGATTATAACGTGGCCAAGCCTGAAAAGGCAGTCCTGATGGCTGGTAGGGTGTTCCGTTTGAACTAAAAACAAAAACCTGTGCCCCATCAGATTGGGTCTGGGTGGTAGTGGCTACAATTTCTATGGTTCCGTTATTATCAAGGTCTCCGGCAGCAAGACCTCTTGTCTCAGGACACTGCCCTGCAGAACAGGTAGAGACCGGCCAACCGTTTTTGACGGATAGTTTGTTATTGCGCCACTCGTAAGCAACAACTTCACTCCCGCTGCCAACCACAATTTCATATATGCCATCACCATCCAGATCAGCACAAACTGCCGGGGCATAAATCCGGCCTGAACGATCCACCCTGGCAATCTCGTTACCGGCAGCATCCCAGACAAAGATATCGTAAAAAGTACCGATAATTTTCCGACTGCCGGTACCAAGATCATGGACAATAGTTGATCCAAACCAGGAGGTTCCTGTCCATTTGATCTGTTTTTTAAAGATTGGCTGTTGAACCGGGGCAGCTGCTATCGTCCCAGGAAAAACAATACAAAGAACAAGAAATAAAAAGACGGCCAAGTATCTACGCATAGTGACTCCTCATTAGAACTGTTGCAGAAGGTATCTTTGTATAGTACATCGTCAAACTATGCAGATTCAAGTTACAAAGACTGATTTCTCAAATCAAGAACCTGAAAAATAACCATGAACAGGATTTACGATCTAATCACCTGGCTTTTTGATCCCCTTCATCATTTATATGAACACCAGAAAGTACACCAAAAAATCTCCATTGCACTGGTGCTGCTTTTTCTCTCAAGCCTCCTGGTAATTGAGTTAAAACGTCAACAGTTGCTGCCGGAACAATTGAGTTCCATGGTGCCCGAAAATCACTTTTATGCCATCAGTGGCGCCTTCACTGTTATCCTCATTCTTGAAGTAATCAGCCTCATTTTCACACTGCCATGTTCCTTTTCCCGCTCTGTGGGAAAACAATTCGAAATTCTCGCTCTGATATTAATCCGAAATTCTTTTAAAGAGTTATCCTACTTTCAGGAGCCGGTGACATTTATCGGGAACGAAGAAAGCATCCTACACATTTTATCAAACGGCTTTGGGGCATTTGTTATCTTTGCCTTACTTGGAGTTTATTACATATTACAGGACAAAACCGAGGATGAACGTGACAATATTGATAATATCTACAGCTTTGTGGCAGCCAAAAAAGGTATTTCCCTGATTCTGCTTGCCTTCTTTTTCGGGATGGGAATACGCTCACTTTACCTCAGCACCGCCGGTATAGCACATACAAATTTTTTCCATGATTTTTACACATTACTGATTATCAGCGATATTTTAGTGGTACTCGTTTCCCAATGTTTTCATCCTTCCTTTTATACTATTTTTCGCAATTCAGGCTTTGCCCTTTCAACCATGATTATTCGTCTCGCCCTGGTGGCACCCGTCTACTTCAATGTTCTGCTTGGAGTGACCGCAATTATTCTCTCTATTCTATTGACTGCAATCAGTGGCAGGATGTTTCCGAACAACGAAAAACATCATGATTCAAACGGCTGATTTGCCTACCTGATGTCTGAACATTGACAAATATCACCCTGACCACATATTTTTCAAAGACAATCTTCTTTACGTTTCTATAAAAATAGGCTAGCCACATTACAAGCCTGTACATTCAAAACCAACAAGAGTGCTCAATAAAATTCATAGATAGTCGATCATTTTTCCTCAACATATTCCTGGCACTGCTGATTAGTGGTTGCCCCTGCTCTTGATGCTCCAGACAGGATGATTATTGACAAAAAAGTAGGTGATGTCCGCTATCTCAGTATTGAAGGGTTTGAACATATGAAGGTGGATCGATATCTGCTCGACTCAACTGTTCCTGGAGACACAACCAGAGAACGTTTCATTAACGTCTACCGAAAACATGCCGTCAATGCATTTGAGAAAAAGTTAAGCGGTTTATCTTCCCTGGAAGATGAAACCAAAGTTGATGAATACTGGTATTATTTTCTAGACAATATGGAAGGATATATCCTCACCAGAGGACGAATAACCCGCTTACTCTCAACAGCCCTCTGGTTCCGGTCACCTATGCATGAATATGGTATATCGCCCTGAACGAAGACAGAGCCCCCATATTCCCGCATTTATCGAACAAACATCATTCTATCCTGAGAAAGAAGCA
This sequence comes from Desulfocapsa sp., assembly GCA_029932055.1. Classification (GTDB taxonomy): domain Bacteria; phylum Desulfobacterota; class Desulfobulbia; order Desulfobulbales; family Desulfocapsaceae; genus Desulfocapsa. The sequence goes on along the minus strand of JAOZQU010000140.1, from coordinate 5,214 downwards.
AAAGACATTGATCCTGCTCTGCTTACGGATGACTGGTCTTTTTCATGCCGGTCATCCACGACAGAGAAACACCCAGATGATCTATTTCGACCAGGCAGTTTTTGACGATAATCGACTTTAAAAAAAGTATATGCGCTTGCCGGAAAAGGCTTTTTCAGGAGAGAGAGGAGAAGAAAAATTCTTTTAATGCGGATCGGAAAAGACAATGTCTCCATACCAGGCAACAGCCTGTCCGCCTGTATTGTCGGTATCAGTCATTATCGCCACACCGTAAATCATGGGCACGTCTTCAGATCCAAAAGCCGCACGGTAATCTGCAAGAATATTACGTTTCTCAGACAACCATTGCCCTTTCTTCTCCGCACCCGACTCCAACACAACAATCTTCACTCGGCTGGTATAGGGGCTTTCCATAATTACCCCTTTTTCAGCTTGGCTGGCCCACACATAGACTAAGGAAGCAATGGGCGGATATTCACCATAAAACAATTTGACAGCCTCAAACTTCACCATCTCCCACCAGCTCACCTGCGCAGAATCATAAGCAAAAGTGACATACACCCTGGCAGGGGCATCATCACCCTGTTTACGTGTCAAATCAGCTGATTCTTCAATGTCCTGAATTTTCCAACGAAAGGTAATGGTGGAATACAGCTTAGGATCAATATCAATTTTTCGGACAAGGCCTGATGAGCTTCCCCGGCTTGTGGCCTGAACACTCCCAATATCCCCATCGAAAAGATGGGTATAAACCGTGTGTTCATCAATACCATCAAACACCAGTAACTCCCAGTGATCGGGGTATACGCCGTCCTGTGGTTTTGCTGAGAAATTGCCCACCACCATCCGTCCACCGGCCCAGCCAGTGCTCGAATAAGACAAAAAGACAGTAATAAAAAACAAGACAATGATTTCCAACACCGGGGAACGGTGATGAACCCGTAGATAGTGTAGACTTCGAAAAATTCCCTGCTCCGACATCCCGGCGTAGGCGGGAATGACCGGATCGCGAAAAATTTGAGTTTTTATGAGCTCAGCAACGATACAGAAATCCGACATAAATCAGAGGGTTTCTCCGTCAGCTATTTCCATAGTGGGATAAGCATCTTCCCCTGTATGCGAGTTGATTATGCAGTTGCGACCAATAGTCACTCCTGAAGGAATAATTGCTTCCTTGCCAATCAAAGATATGCCTGTATAAAGGTGTGTAGGCTGTTGGATATTAGGAAAATCATGATTATTGCCGGATCCAACAACAGCATCACCTGCAATTTGCACTCTCTTGTCAAAGATAGCCAAATCCACCATACTGTTTTTTCCAACAACACAATCAGCAAACAGGATTGAATCTCGAACCACAGCCCCTTCTTCAACCACAACACCGGGAGCCAAAACAGAGTTTTTTACTGTTCCCCGTATAACGCACCCTGCAGAAATCATTGAACAATCCACACTAGCATCATTTCCAAATCGGGCTGGTGGACGATCAGCAGGACGACCATCTGCCTCAATATTGGTCCGGATTCCCCATTCAGCCGGCGATATAGAGCTATCATGCCGAATCACATCCATATTAGCTTCCCAATATGACTGGATAGTCCCGACATCCCGCCAGTAGCCATAAAAGGGATAGGCAAACACATTATCATTGTCAATGGCCCTTGGCAGGATATGCATACCAAAATCCACCTCCTCCCGATCCCTGTACAAAGAATCAAGAAGATATTTATAATCAAAGACATAAATACCCATGGAAGCAAGATTTGTTTTCGGATTTTTCGGTTTTTCCTCCCAGTCAATAATGCGGTTTTCATCATTAGTGATTCCAGCCCCGAACTGGTAAATCTCACTCATGGGAACAACCATCATACCAATTGTCACATCTGCTTTTTTAAAACGATGATATTCGAGCATGGCATGAAAATCCATATTATAAATATGATCCCCTGAAAGCAGAACTACTTCATCAGCAGGATTTTTCTCTAAGAAATCAATGTTCTGCCTGACAGCATCCGCTGTCCCTTTATACCAGTCCGAATCTTGAAACCCGGTGTGAGGAGGTAAAATTTTCACTCCACGACTTCGACCAGTAAAATCCCACGCCTCACCCATGCCCAAATGCCGCATAAGAGACAGCGGCTTATACTGCGTAAGTACTCCAACTTTAGTAAGCCCTGAATTCATAACATTGCTAAGGCTGAAATCTATTATGCGATATTGTCCACCAAAAGGTACGGCAGGTTTAGCACGACTCTGCACCAAAATATTTAAGCGGCTTCCCACACCACCGGCAAGAAGTAGAACCAGAGCCTCTTTTTTTACTCTCATCTCAGCACCTCCCCGGCAGCAACATTTTTTGTAGCAGACCACTGTTCTGCTGTAAGATGTGGATAAACAGTAGCCCCTTCACCAATGCTTGTTTCATCAGGCACATGATTATTCCAGCCAATGACTGTCACCAGTTTTGCTTCACTTCCAATTTCAGGACCAACGCAAACACCCTGTCCGAACACAGAATTAACATCGGTGATCACTTTATTGAAGCGGCAGTTTGCACCAATATGATTATTAAAAAAGAGTACGGAATTTTCAACAACGGCCCCCTTTTCCACATACACCCCTGGAAATAAAACAGAATTCCTGACTGTTCCCTCCACCACGGAGCCATTATAAATCAAACTGTTGCTTATTTTAGCGCCATCACGCACCACCACCGGTTGAGCATCCCTGATGCCGCGGTGTTCCATGTTCGTACGTAATCCCCAGGCCTCCATATCAATGGGTGGATTCTCACCCAGCAGATCCATATTAGATTGCCAGTATTCTTCAATTGTACCGGTATATCCCCAGTAGCCCTTATACTTATAGCCGTAAACCCTCTTTCCCTGAGTCATAAGCTGAGGAATGATATCCCTGCCGAATTCAAAAGAACCGGATTGCTGATTTTCCTGCAAGGCCTGATACAACACCTCCGGCTTAAAAATGAGTACGGTCAGTGATGCCCAATCCGCCTCAGGATTTTCCGGTTTTTCCCAGTATTTCTCTACGCGTCCGCCCTGTTCACCATCTTCCGAATCAATTGCAGCAATGCCAAAACGATGTGCCTTTGCCTTTTCTACCTGAACAAAGCCAATGGTCACATCAGCATCTTTTTGATGATGATAGGCAATCACATCCTGATAATCCATTTTATAGATATGATCTCCTGAAAGAATAAGAATCTCTTCAGGATTATGATATTTTACAAAATCAAGATTTTTATACACTGCATCTGCGGAACCTCGATACCAGTCAGCTTGCTCTTTGGTTTCATTATTGCTTTTAAAAGGGGGAAGGATGGATACACCACGATAACGCCCAATCATATCCCATGCGGCACCGGTACCAATATGATTGATAAGGGAGTAGCTTCGATATTGCGAGAGAATAGCAACCTGCTCAATGCCGGAATGAAGCAGATTACTTAAGGGAAAATCTATCACCCTGGCAAAACCACCAAAAGGAACAGCAGATTTAGGACGATAATAGGTCAGGACATTCAGTTCATCAACACGACTGCCGGCCAAAATCATTGCAAGCGTAGAGGGCTTTTGCATTATTCACCAACAAAGTATTTGATGGCAAGTAAAAATATTTACCAACCATCTGAATTTTCAGATTACATGCCTTTAATTATTTATAACCGTTCACCAGCATACACATTTACTCTAAATCTTGATGGCGTCGTAAAAACTAAAATGTTTCACAATCCCGTCATTCCCGGCGGGAATGCCGGAGCTAAGGACTTTTTACAAGTCCATCAATCTTGATCTGTAAGTGTTTACCAGCATCTCAGGTAAGCGAGGAACGAGACTCCGCTCGTTCATTTTTGACTGCGTAGCTTATGTGGTTATAAGTAAGCAGGCAAAAATGGACGAAGATGAGGTGCTGGTGAACACTTACAATTATTTCATATGCCTGGTTGCCAGACGTTTCAGGGTCTGGGTAGTAAACTCTTTATCCCCGAGCGATAGATTTTTTATAGGAACTTCAGCTCGTGCCGCTTCTTTATGGCCACCGGCAGACCCGACTTCACCAAAGATACGTGCTGCCAGTTTTCCGGCACTTTTGCGATAGCCATCACAGCGAAAAATCACAACCAGTTTTTCACCATGAACCCCGGAAACAAAAACCCAGTCAATCTTATCCACATGATTTAAAAAGTCAGCAATATTCACTAGAATATCCGGGCTCCTCACCTTACCCAGGTGAGTATAAAATCGTCCTTTGGAGTACGTCAACTCACTAAGCGCAACATTAAAATACTTGAGCTCAGAACGACGCATGTCAGTAAGCTCAAACTTTTTCACCAGGTTGCGGTTGGCAATATTAAAAAGATACCGAAAAGAAATCCCGTCGGCCAGCACGGAATGTTTGGAAAAATCCTGTGTATCCACCTTTATCGCGTAAAAAAGAGCTGTGGCCAAAGCAACCGAAGGCTTCATGTTGGCAGCGCGCAAATATTCAATCAGCATGGTGGAGCAGGCACCATACTGCGGACGAATATCCACAAAGGCGGCTTCATATGCTCCTGAAACAGGATGGTGATCGATAATTGCATCGAACGCAATTCTTTCAAAAACAGGAAGATGGGTAGGCTGGGAATCAACCAGGATCTTTTTTGTATAATCCTGAACTTTCACATTACCCAGACGTTCAAGGGGGATTTTAAGACGTTCAACCATTGCCACATTATTCAAACGATGGATCTCGTTTGGATGGGCAATTATAACCTGCTTTACCCGATAACGGAGGAGACGTTTGATAGCCAGAGCACAGGCCAGAGCATCCGGATCAGCATTGATACAGACAAGAACATCGTCTTCCTTGTCAAAAACATCCCAAAATCGCTTGAGACGTTCCTTGGCACTTTTACCTGCCCCATTATGACAACATTTATTTACTTTTTTAGCCATGTAAAGCACCACGGTTGGTCAGCAACAACAATAAAAAAACAACCGACCGTCAGTTCCTTTCATTTTTTTTATCTGGACAACCGCTTCAACTTCAGCAACAGATACCGGATGGAATGTTCAGCGTTCTGAAAACGCATTTTTTCAAAACGCACAGAACAGCAACACTAACCATACCACATCATTTACCAAAAATGCAAGTCTACTGGGTAGTTAGAAAAATCAGGAAGCTACCATGTCAAACAAAGGCACCGAGGGAAAG
>JAOZQU010000376.1 GCA_029932055.1 Desulfocapsa sp. | reverse complement strand
ATTTAACAACAAATTTACTCTATCCTGATTATTTTTTTAGAAAGAGGTTATCCGTCGGGGATAACCAGCTATAATTCTTTCTGAGGAGATACATCATGAGTAAACTTCGTCAAGAATTCAACAAGTTCATGGTTTACAGAAGGCTTTCTGAAAATACCAGGAAGCAGTATATTTATTCTATTGCAAGCCTGGCAAGATATTTCAATAGATCTCCTGAAACCCTAACAACCAAGCAGCTGCAAGACTATTGCTTTTATATTATTGCCAAACGTAAGATGGCTTGGAGTACCTGCAATGTTTTCATTTGTGCATGTTACTGTTTCTTTCGAGATTTCCTGAAGTGGGATGCCGTGCAACTCTCTTTACCACCACGTCCACGTGATCATAAACTTCCTACGATTCTCAGTGTAAATGAAGTCAGGAAAATCTTGAAGGCTGCCGCTAACCTTAAACATCAAACTCTCTTGATGACAATTTACTGCGCAGGGCTCCGTGTCAGTGAAGCGGTAACATTACAGTCCCATCATCTACAAAGTGATCGCATGATGATTCGAGTTGAGCAAGGTAAAGGAAGAAAAGATCGCTACACCATCCTGACAGAGGATTTACTAACACAACTTCGCCGGTACTGGCAAAGTGCGCATCCGAAAAATTGGCTCTTCCCAAGTAACAAATATCCCCAGGAACACTTGTCACGCTCAGGTGCTCTGCATGCTTTCAAAATTGCCTGCAAAGACGCAGGCGTCAACATTCCCAAAGGTCAAGGAATACATACGCTAAGACACTGTTTTGCAACACATCTTCTTGAACGGGGTATCGACTTATTTACGATCAAGTCAATGCTTGGGCATACTAAACTGGAAACAACGGCACAATATCTTCATGTAGCTAATCCCAACAAAATTTCTCTTTGTACAAGTCCACTCATGGATGACGAGGAGGGTGTACAATGAAACAACAATTTGAAGTTGGTGATATATTCCGACAGTACGGGGACGAGTATCGCAGCAATGTGGTTCTTAGCAAAGAACAACTCAAGGTCATGCATTGTATTGAGAGCTGTCGTACTGCAGTACTTGGAGGACATGTTGAACAGTGTGATAGCTGTGGTTTCCTGAAAAACGCATACAATTCTTGCCGGAATCGGCATTGTCCGAAGTGTCAGACGCTGGTCAAAGAAAAGTGGATTAATGATCGTAAAGCTGAACTTTTACCCTGTAACTACTACCACAATGTGTTTACGTTGTCACATGCCCTTAACCCAATCATTCGACACAACAAAAGTGTCTGCTTCTCAATTCTTTTTAGTGCTGCCAAGGAAACTCTTCAGGCATTTGCGACTGATCCCCAATGGCGCCTGGTCGGTACACTTGGTTTTATAAGTGTTTTACATACCTGGAATCAGAAACTACTGGAGCATTATCACCTTCATTGTGTCATTCCTGCCGGGGTTCTTTCGTTTGATAAGACATGTTGGAATCCTGCCAGGAAGAGCTTCTTATTTCGTACAAGTTCATTGGCAAAGGAATTCAAGAAACGCTATTTGAAAAAGCTGCATACTGCATACAAGAGGAACGAGCTGGTATTCCCTGGTAAGACAAACGATACCAGCTCTCCAACAGGATTTAATCAAATCGTTGAACAAGCAGCAAAACAAACCTGGATTTCTTATTCAAAAAAACCTTTTGCCGGCCCTGAACAAGTATTAGAATACTTGGGCCGTTATACTCATAGGGTGGCCATCAGCAACAACAGAGTCAAGGCCATTGCTGATGGCAAGGTTACTTTCACCTACAGGGATCGGAAGGATGCGAATAAGAAAAAGAAGATGACCATACAGGCTACAGAGTTTATTCGTCGATTCCTTTTACATGTGCTCCCAAAAGGATTTATGAAGATCAGGTATTTTGGTTTCCTTTCACATAGTGTCAAAAAAGAGCTTATTCCACTATTGCGTCGTTTAATTGATCCTCTGGCGATATTGCCGGAGAAGATAACAGAGACGATTCCAGAGATGATGTTGAGATTAACCGGAACAGATATAAATTGTTGTCCAAAGTGTAAAAAAGGCAGGATGGTTATTATTGAAGATTTGCCAACGCCAGTGCTGAATACTTCCTAACGGCATTTGGCAACAACCTGAAATTGTACCACAGAACACTTCTACAACAGAGGTGTGTGCACCTATCGGAGAAAAAGATGTTTTTGAACAGTTTTGATGATTATACGGTGTTCTTATTTCTACCAAAGGACGATTCTGACCACCAAAATGCTTTTTTAGCCGCAAGAATATCAGTTGTAACCTGACAAAACATCTTTGGTCAGGCAGTACCTGAGCATTACTATCCCCATAGCATATATATTTACCGCGGATCAGCTCAACGACGTTTTATCCCTCATCCCGCTTGATTTTTTTCGCTACAGTGGTGATTCTAAGGTCATCTATCTGTGAAGCACCGTTGTAAGTCTTTAGAGCGGGAAGATGGATAAAACGCTATTCATT
>JAOZQU010000375.1 GCA_029932055.1 Desulfocapsa sp. | reverse complement strand
CATTCCAGAAACCAGAACCTACAAAACCAAACTCCCTCCATTCTTTTCCAATCTACTACCAGAAGGTCATCTACGAACATATCTCGCCAAACGTGGCGGAGTAAAACCTTCCCGTGAATTTAAACTTCTTGAACTATTTGGGGAAGATTTGCCTGGTGCAGTCTCCATAAAATCATCAGATCAGCATAACATCTCACCAGAACTTCAGGAAAAAGAAACAGAACATTCCTCCAAAGAACAACCATATCGATTTTCTCTTGCCGGGGTACAACTCAAATTTTCTGCCCTTGCAGAGAGTAAAGGCGGCTTGACCATTCCAGCAAGCGGCGTCGGTGGCGATTGGATTGTTAAATTACCTGCCCAAAATTTTTCCCAGGTTCCTGAAAATGAATGGGCTATGCTGCATTTGGCAAAAGAGATAGGTATTTCTGTCCCTGAAACAGATCTTGTTCCCCTTGAAAAGATTGCAGGCTTACCGGAGCTTGGATTTTTATCAGGAAATCTGGCTTTAGCAGTGAAACGATTTGATCGAAAAGCAAAGCAACGGATTCATATTGAAGACTTTGCCCAAGTTTACAATGTATTCCCAAATGACAAATATAACAAAGTCAGCTATGACAATATCACCAACATGATATGGATATTGACTGGCGAAACGGGACTCCGGGAGTTTATTCGACGGCTTACCTTTACTGTGCTGATAGGCAATGGTGATATGCATCTCAAAAATTGGTCTTTTATTTACAGTGACGGTGTTACACCAGAATTATCTCCAGCTTATGATTTTGTTTCAACTGTTCCATATCTTCCCGGTGATCGTCTGGCCCTGAACCTGGCTGGTGAAAAAGAGATGCGTCTGGTAGGTTTGAAGAATTTCCAGAAACTTGCCCGTAAAGCCGAAGTACCTGAATATCTGGTCATCTATACTGTACGGGAAACAGTTGAGAGCACACTTGAAAAATGGACAGAGCAAAAAATGTCTTACGAACTCCCCTCCGATCTTCGCAATCGTATTGATAGACATTTGGAGGGAGTAAGGCTCAATTTTAACTGATTTTGGTGGCTTACTGCAATGTGGAGTTATTACGTATGCAGTGGGAATATGTTGACGATGGCTTGTGGAGAAAAAATTAAGTATCTCGTTCCCTAAATTTCCGGGCAATAATAAAATACCTATAAGTGAGTATCAATATCTTTCAACTTGAAAACTCCATAAAAACATGTAAAATGGAGATATGTACTCCCGAATCATACAATTCCCGGCAGAAAAAAGCTTTTTCCTGTTCGGACCAAGGGCAACAGGCAAAACAACCTGGTTACGCCAACTATTTCCAGAAGCTGTGTACATCGATCTGCTGCAATCGGATGTTTACACTATGCTGCTGGCTGCACCGGAACGGCTTGTCCAGCTTATTCCCCCTGATTGCGGGGAGCCGATAATCATAGATGAAGTGCAGCGAGTTCCCGAACTGCTCAACGAGGTGCATCGGCTCATTGAACAAAAACAAAAGCACCATCAAAAAAATCTTCGTTTTATTCTCACCGGTTCCAGTGCTAGGAAATTACGGGCTAAAGGAGTAAACCTGCTGGCAGGAAGAGCCTTAACCAGATTTATGCACCCATTAACTGTGGAAGAACTTGGCAATGATTTTTCCCTTGAAACCTCGCTTACATTCGGCCATCTTCCGGCAATATATACGGAACCGGATCCTGCCGACTACCTGGCAAGTTACATCCAGACATACCTGCGGGAAGAAGTTCAACAGGAAGGTTTGACCAGGAATCTGCAGGTGTTTGCCCGCTTTCTGGAGGCGGCCAGTTTTTCGCAAGGATCAGTGCTTAATATCTCCGAGGTGGCCAGGGATTGCGGGGTAGGCCGCAAGTTGGCTGAGCAGTATTTTTATATCCTGGAGGATTTGTTATTGGCACACCGTCTACCGGTATTTACCAAACGTGCCAAACGGAGAATGGTCAACCACCCCAAGTTTTATTTTTTTGATGCCGGTGTATACCGGGCAATCCGCCCCAAAGGGCCATTGGATAGCCCGGAAGAAATAGACGGCATGGCCCTTGAAACCTTGGTGTTTCAAGAATTACGGGCCGTCAATGACCTGCACAGGCTCGGCTACGATCTCTTTTACTGGCGGACAAGCAATGGACAGGAAGTTGATTTTGTCCTGTACGGTGAAGCAGGGGTTATTGCTATTGAAGTAAAACGAGCCGCAAAGATTCGCAGCAAAGAGTTGCGAGGTCTGAAAGCCTTTGGCCGGGATTACCCCATAGCCTCCCTGTATATGTTCTATGGTGGTGATACCAGGAGGTATATCGACGATGTAACGCTGATTCCGATTAAAGAGGCCTTGGTAAAACTGCCGCAACTATGCGCTGTGTAATGATTTTGTGATAGATCAATTCAGTAGCAGTCGGACTTAATTTTACCCTGACCCTTTTAATTTCTTTTAATTTTTTTATGAAGTGAAAGAGTAACTTCTCAATAATCCCGTGCATGTTTAAAATAACACGGGACTCCCAAGACA
>JAOZQU010000374.1 GCA_029932055.1 Desulfocapsa sp. | reverse complement strand
ACAATCAGCAGCCCTTCGTTTCGTTTCAGATCATCAAAATTGCGAGAAAATCCGCCATACTTTTGAAAAAGCAGACCAAGAGCAATGGAGGTAAGAGAGCCCGTCACAAAGGGAAGGATTGAGTTGTACTCCTGTTCCAGGAGAGCTACTGCAACAGGCGACACCATAATGATGCCAAAGGCAACGAGAATGATCCCCAGTGCGTTGAGAATATTACCGGGTTTCATCAGTTGAACAGTTCCTTGACTGCTTTGCTGTCCTCTGCCATGGTAAAGATTTTCAGATGGTCTCCAGCTTTGAGAAGGGTTTTTCCGGTGGGAATAATCAGCTGGTGACCCCGCTTGACTACTCCGATGATTGCCCGAGCCTTGAAGGTAAGATCCATCACTTGAGTATCTGGAAAGTTTTCCGGCAGGGTCAGGCGCAACACCTCGCCCTGGTCTCCACCAACCGTTGCAAGGATATCCGTATCACGAGCCTGCACACGGTTATGAAGTTCTGTCAATGCAGATGCTCTGGGAGAAACAGCGACATCAATACCAACCCGTTCAAAGAGTTGTGCGGTGGGACTATTACTTACTCTGGTTATAATTCGATTCTCAGGGCTGAGCTGTTTAATCAGAAGTGAACAAAGGAGATTCTTTTCATCGTTGTTGGTAATGCAGATGCTGACATCTGCATCTGCAACGGATTCCTCTTCAAGAAGGTCCATGTCAGTGCCATCTCCATGGAGAACAAGACTTTTCCCGAGATTATCGGCAAGAAAAATACAACGTTCCTCGTCCTGTTCGATTATTTTTACCCGTACCCCTGCCTCTTCAAGTTTACGGGCCAACATAAATCCAATACTGCCTCCACCAATGAGCACGGCTGTCTTGATCTGGTTACTGGACTGGAAGATATTGGCGGCCAGAGTATCGAGAGCCGGACCGAGTCCCATAAAAATCACCTTGTCGCCTTCCTGGATAACGCTTGAACCATTGGGAATAAAGAGTGTCTCGTCTCGGGTAATGCCGACAATAAGAACATTTGGCGGAAAAGAACAGTCCATCACTCTGGTATTCAGGAGGGTGGAATTTCCTTTGATTCGGTATTCAAACAATTTTACCCGGCCTTCTGCAAAATATTCCACATCGATGGCATCGGGTACAGAGACAATCCGAAAAATATCCTGGGTCAGCAGCAGTTCCGGCCAGATAACGGTATCAATGTCATAACGGGTGTGATAGTGCTTTTGTCTTGCAGAGACAAGATTGCGATAGAGTTCAATGGTGTGGACAAAACAGATGGTCTCAATGTCCACAATTTTTTTTACAGTCCAGCAAGCAACGATATTGGCTTCATCAAGGGAGGAACAGGCAATGAACAATTCACATTTCCCTGCATCGGCCTGTTCCAGGGCATCAATATCCGCCCCGGTTCCGCTGATAAAACTGATATCAAGTGCATTAAACTTCTCTGGCAGTTTTTCCAGATTATCAAGAAGGGTGACACTGTGCTCCTGATACAGGCTCAGGGCAATCATATACCCCAGATCAGTAGCACCGTAGATCAAGAGGTCCATGGGCGCTTCCTTTTTGTAAAAATTGATTAACCGGAGTAGTTACCTGTTTTGGGAGGATAATTCAATAAAAAGGAATTGGAGACAAACTGAAAAACGGAAAAGAGCAGCCACCGATAGCGGTGACTGCTCTTTTCCGTTTCCCATGAATAATTACCCAGGAAAGTAATTAGTTATGGGGAAGAATGCTCTCTTTGTTTTTCAGACCTGAAGGCGTGGACGGTTTGCCTGTTGGCGTCGTGCCTGCTCCAGGCGCTCAGTGTCAGTGAGGGTTGGCTGATTATTTCTTTTTTCGCTTTTGTTCCAGTCTTCTCCAAGAAGATCAGATGGCTGAAAAAAACAGTACCAGTCTTCTCTTTTAGCCTGCTGGTTTCCCTTGTCATATCGACCTTTGCCAAAGCGCTCAAAGGTTGTGGATACAAGGTGGATGCTACCGATAAGTCCTACAGTGGCTGCAAAGAGTGTTAAGGGTTCCATAATTGTGCTCCTTTTAATTGATTAATAAAAATACTTTATAAACGTGAACAGTGAAGATCAAAGACCGGTACATGGGGACGTTGCTGGTCAGCAGTGGCAGTTTCCCCTTCCGGTTTACTCAAGACATAGCGAATTCCAGCATCGGCAGCACTTACCCTGGCAACGACCTCTTCGGGCTTGGCTATATCCATGATATGCTCAACTTTAATCCCCTGAGCTGTGGCCTGACTGGTGAATTGTTCTGCATTTTGCCTGGCCATATCGATAAAGCGGTCACTTTCCCGCTGCTGTCTATCACCTGAGAACTGCAAGGGTTTATCAGTGACATCCAGGGCGATGATTTCACAGTCAAGTCGTTGAGCCATTTTCAGGGCATAGTCTGTTACCTGTTGCATATACTCACCGTCCTGAACCATAAGAACCTTTGTTGGAGCATTGTTCTGGTCAACCATTCTGCCCAGAGCTTCAGCTGCTGCAGAAGGACTTCCTGCTGCCATGG
>JAOZQU010000373.1 GCA_029932055.1 Desulfocapsa sp. | reverse complement strand
AAATCAAGGTTATAACTCACCCCGAGCCCCAACACCACGAAGCTCATACAAAACAGAACCGCCAGCACCATCATCTGTAAAATATTTCTTGAAAAATTTCCTGCAACAGAAGCTGGCAGAGTAAGCAAAGCAATAACCATCACTATTCCAACCACCCGCACCATCAAGACAATGGTGAGTGCAGCAAGACAAAGAAGCAGCAGGTAAATCCAGCCGGTACTCACACTCCGCAGCCTGGCAAATTCTTCATCAAAACAGACTGCCAGAAATTTATTATAGAAAATCCCCACCAGTCCCAACACCAGGACATCAAGTGCCAGCACAAATAAAAAATCGCTTTTAGAAACAAGTAGAATATTGCCAAAAAGATAGCTCATGGGATCAACATATCCAGGAGTCTTGGCAATAAAAAGTAGCCCCGAAGCCATTCCCACAGCCCAAAGCGCACCAATCACACTGTCTTCCCGCTGTGAAGCATGACGACTGACGAGAGTTAAAATCACTGCAGCAAGCAAAGCAACAAGCACCGCCCCCTGCATCGGACCAAACCAGGTAATCCCCACAGCCTTTTCCAGGTAAAGACCAAGGCCGATTCCACCCAACACACAGTGGGCAATGGCACCGGCAATGTAGCTGATTTTTCGCACAACAATAAAAGTGCCCATGATACCAAAAGGTATGGAGGCAAAAACACCGATAAGCAGGGCATAGCGGAAGAAAAGAAGATTAGGATCCGTAAGAGCGGCCATAAATTCAGTCATGCTGATGCCCCTCTACACTGCAGCAGTGATCGTGGCGTATCATTTGTAAATCCCCACCATACATATCCCGAATTAAATCTCCGGTGAGCGCACTGGTCGGATGAATAACCACCTGCCTATTGACACAGACTATACGCTCAAAAAAAGTGGAAGAAAAGCCCACCTCGTGGGTCGCCATGATAATGGTCATACGCTTATTCAAATTGTTCAGAAGACCAAAAAACTGCCGCTCTGATTCATGATCGATATTAGCTGTGGGTTCATCAAGGATCAGAATATCACCCTCAGTGGCAAGGGCTCTGGCAATTAAAACACGCTGCCGCTGCCCACCGGAAATCGACGAAAAAGGACGGCCTGCAAGATCAGAAAGCCCTGTCACTTCCAGCGACTCCATTGCCTGTTCTTTGTCTTTCTTTGTGTATCTTCCAGTACGCGAATTGCCCAATCTTCCCATGCTAACCACCTCAAACACAGATATGGGAAACTGTGGATCATAATGGGTATACTGTGGCACATACCCGATTCTTAATCGCTCCTCTTCCGGCTTTTTTCCGAAAACACGAACCAACCCGGCATCCGGAGTCAGTAAGCCCAAAATGAGCTTAATGAGCGTGGACTTCCCTCCACCGTTAGGCCCCACCACACAGATAGAGTCCAAGGGATAAATTTCAAGATTTACATTGCTGAGTACTACTTGAGTATCATAGGCAAAAGAAAGCCCCTGAATTGAGATGGCGACATCCTTCTCTTTCGTACTCATCTGTTCTCCTGAGCCATAAGAGCCTGCTCTATCTTTGTGGCCATCATTGCCAGATTAGCAAATACATCCTCTGCAAGAGAATCCAGAGGAACCACCCTGCCACCGATGGCTTCTGCCACACTCTCAGCACTTCTGGGATCAAACTGGGGCTGGACAAAAATTACCTGCACATTTTCATTCTTTGCCTGTTTTATAAGTCCAAAAAGTTGCCTGGGTGTTGGCGATTTTCCACCGGTTTCAACTGCTATCTGGTGCATCTGGTAGTCATGGGCAAAATAGCCAAATGCCGGATGAAAAACAAAAAAGGATGCTCCGCTAAAGGGAGCAAGCTTTGCGGTTATGGAGTGATCGAGTTTATCAAGTTGATTATTCAGGTTATGGAGATTCTTCTCATACACTTTCGCATGTTCTGGATCTTCTTCCACCAATGCCGATACCATAACTGCAGCCATGCTTTTCAAATTTATCGGAGAAAGCCAGACATGGGGATCAAGTTCTGTTTTATGCCCATGACCTGCGCCTGCCATGGAAATTTTCTGTATTGTCTTACTGCTGTCAACTATCCGCAGATTAGGCGATCCAGTCTGCAGGCGACGCACAATTTCCCTCTCAAACTCCATGCCAACGGTAAAAAACAGGGTTGATCCTGCAAGCGATTGAATTTGCCGGGGAGTTGTCTCAAAGCCATGAGGTTCCTGCCCCTTGTCAACCAGGATACCAACCTGCAAGAAATCGGCACCAAGCTGCTCACACAACCATTTTTGGGGTGGAATGGAGACAAAAACCTCAAGTTCCGTTGCATTTCCGGCAGATAGCTGTGTAGGGCTAAAAAAGTATACAAACAGCAGAAGACTCGGTAACAATTTCCTTTTCATGACAATCTCATAAAACTCAATTTTGATGGCGTCTTTGACATTCCTTTCATGTAACCGTTCAGCAACCATACACATTTACTGTAGAACTTAATCTACTAGTGTTTACCCTTTTATTATCAGAATTCTTTTGAGTCAAGGGGAGAATAGC
>JAOZQU010000372.1 GCA_029932055.1 Desulfocapsa sp. | reverse complement strand
AGATCCTTGATGGTTCCACCGGGCCTGAACATTCCTTCAAGAAAAATAGCCCTGAACATGATAACAAACTGGCCGAAATCAATATCATTTTCAATGGACGAACCATAATACATGAGCGGACAGAGGAGCATATCCGTCAAAAGTTCATTGTTTAACTGCTCCTGGATGACTTTTCTGGCAGATATAAAGGGAAGGGGGTTAAAGGGGTCGTAGGTGTCAATGATCTGTAGCAGATTTTGAAACCCCTGGTGACTCTTGGGAAATTTATCGGCAATTTCAGAGTCAAAGAGAGAAAAATCGTTGGAAAAGAGCAGTGATTCCTGGTTTAGAAAACGAATTTCACTTTGGTTCTGCTGGTGAAGATCAAGCTCTTTGCGTTTAATTTTCAACTGCCTGAGCAGTCGGTTTAAAGGCGCTGTTTTAACTTTAGGAGGAGCATAGTTGGTGATGGCATGGAGGCCGGTTTCAAATAGTCTGTCATTTCTGTAATAGTAGGAGTTGAGTCCACCGATGCGGGAGTGTTTTTCAAGAAGCAGAACATCAGGAAGGAATCGGGCGAAACGAAGAGCGGCGGCAAGTCCTGAAAGACCGCCGCCGATGATCAACAGTGGGACATGCACGTTCTATGCGTCAGCAAGAAGAGGTTCCAGGTAATTGACGCAGGAATCAAGGGATGCGAGCTCTGGGTAGTCTTCTTCGGGGATTTGTAATTTATGTCGCTTCCGCAGTTCCATTACGATATCAAGAAAATCCATTGAGTCAAGATCAAGCTGATCGCGTAACGGTTTGTCTGCCTGAAGAGTATCAAAATCAGCATCTTCATCAATATCTTCTATGATTTCGAGGATTAGATCCTTTATTGCATCGCGTGTCATATGTGTCTCCGGCCATGGCCTGTGTAATATGTAGTATTAAACAAAAAAAATCATTACTGCGTAGACAAACTGCGCAATATACCACACCGGGAGTATTTTTTTATATATATTTTTGTAAAGTTGAGTTTTCTTTGCAAGTAGTTGATTAATGGTATTTTTTTACAATGATAACAGAGTTGATACCCACCATTCCAAAAGAGTTGTTCAGAATCGTGTTCACTGATTTAAGTTGGACAGGTTTGTCAAAAACCATATTGTTCAAATTGCAGTCAGGGTCGAGTTCATTACAGTTAATAGTTGGATGAACAAGATTGTCCTCAAATGCCGGCAGGTTACCGGCAAGTTCCAGAACGCCGGCTGCGCCCATGGCATGACCGATAATCGATTTGGTATTATTAATATATGTGTCAGGGGCATTACTGAAAACAGTACGGATGGCTTTGCATTCTTCAATATCACCCTGCTTGGTGCCAGTGGCATGGGTGTTAATGATATCAATGTCTTCGGGTTTTAGGTTTGCTCTTCCCATGGCAAGTTCCATACATTCCGCCTGCCTTTCATGAAAGGGGAGGACATAATCGCGGGCATCGGAATTCATACCATAGCCAACAATTTCAGCGTAAATTTTCGCGCCTCTTGCAAGAGCACTGTCAAGACGTTCAAGAACATAAATACATGCTCCCTCAGAAACAACGATGCCATTACGGGAAAGGTCAAAAGGTCTGCAGGCCTTTGTTGGATCATCTGCTGATCCCAGGGCTCCCTGGGCCTGAAAACTTGCAAAAATACCAAACGATCCGGTTGATTCTGAAATACCTCCTGCAAGCGCCATATCCACTTCACCAAGACGCATCATCTGTACGCCCTGGATGAGTGAGGCATTGCCTGCAGCGCAAGCAGCACCGATTGCATAGTGAGGACCGGTAATCCCCAGATTCATGGTGATTTCACCAGCCGGATTGTTGAGAACAGTGCGGGGATTATGATGGTGGGTCCAGTAATCGACGTTATAATCGTATTGACTTATGTTATACACCTCATTTTCAGTTTCAACTGTGCCATGCTCAGTGAGGCCTACATAAACACCAATACGGGAACGCTTGTAATGGTCAATTGAAAGATTTGCATCAGCAAGAGCTTCATTGGCGCAATAGACTCCAAAACATCCAGCCCTGGTTCCACGTTTGTTCTCTTTTTTCTTTCTATATTTTGTTTCGTTAAAATCGCACAACCCTGCAGGGGCATTGCCAAAATAGCGCAGTTTTAAATCAGTGATTCCACTGATACCGGCTAACAGATGTTCACGATATGTTTTGAGATTGTCGGCGTTTGGTGCGGCAAGGCCGACCCCTGTTATAACTATTCTTGGTAATTGTGTATCCATGGTGGCAGATTGACTGATGTAGAGTGGCTGATTATAATGCGATCGTATCTTCTGTAATCGTATACTGTTTGGACAGCAAGACAATTAGTACCTTATAAATTTTTTTCGTGTTTTTTTGAAAAGAATTTGGTGAAGGTACTTATACCCCCTTGTGGGGTGTTAGATTTATGACACATTAACAGAAAATTCAAGAAGAATGCGCTTTTAAATGAAGGCGCATCTTTTTTAATTAATTTTTTGTAACTATTCAGCGTAATTTTGTAGACGCTGGATTTTTTATTCTTTTTGACTAAAACTT
>JAOZQU010000371.1 GCA_029932055.1 Desulfocapsa sp. | reverse complement strand
TAAGAGCAGCCTTATTGCGGCGGCCGTTTTCCAGGTGACGATCAAGGCAGTTATAGGAAATGTTCAGTTTTCCGCCTTTGAACCAGCTGAATTCAGGTTTATCAAAGTCAGCTTCAAGCACGGTGTCCCATTTCTTGTCCCAGGTCACCAACTCTTCAGCACGTTCTGCCCAAAATCCTTCAGGATCTTCCATGGATTTCTTATAGGCTGCTTTATAAACATCTAAATTTCCAACATGGGCTGTATCTCTTCCCTCCACAGGAGGCTCAAAAACACGTCCTTCACTCAACAGGCTTGTGATTTTATCGTCACTTGAACTCATTTGTCATTCTCCATTCTAAATCGATTTCCTAAGATCACTAAAGAGCAACAGCCATCAATTCCACTGATAACTGCACTCAATTCAATTACTTATATTTTAAATTTTCCATTGCCCGGGACATTGAAACTTTCCCCAAGAGGCCCTACCATACTCTCTTTTGCAGGGTTTTTGTCAAATAAAAAAAATTGATCAATACATCAAAATATCTTATATTAGAGTTTAATATTTTTCTTTTCTTTCTCTGTGAAAACCAGTATTGATAAGCTAACTTTTCAAACTGTTAGGATTTTTTCTACAAAAACAGCTTTTATAAACCGAGCTTCGCAACGACACCATTTAAGCAATGCCACAATCTCTTGAAAAAGAAATAAAAATCCTGCTCCGAAAAAACCAGAGCAAAAAGACGATTTACAAAACCCTGGCCACAGATGCAAACGGGTATGAACTAACGCATTTGCTCAACCATCTGCCCCTTGGAAACCGTCGAAAAAAAACTTTTCTTATCACTCTCTGTCTAGTGGTTCTCCTGGCAATGCTGACGACCAAGCAACTCCTTTTTATCTACCTGCACGAAAACTCTACTGTTTCTTTAATACTAGGCTTTATAGCTCCGATCATTCATATATATATCATGCGGGAACTGCTGCTCAGCCATCGTCTAGCCTACCAACTCCTCCCCCTGCTTTCAATCCTTGCGCTCTTCCGTCCGGAAAACAGAATTTTTCCGGATACGTATATGTATATCAGTATGGCTGTAGTGTCAGGCCTGCTTTACCTGTTCCTCTTTCCAAAGAACGAACAGATAATAACCCCAACACATTCATTTAGAGGTTGACTCAAAAACAACTTAGTATTCCGAGGTATGACCATGCAAAACGACCAAATAGTCGCCATGTCCAAACTGCTGAAGTCCATGTCCCACCCCATTCGTCTAAAAATTCTCTGTCTGTTACAGGATCAAGAACTCTCTGTTGGCGATATCAGGGAAGAGGTGAAGACTACCAATGCCAATGTCTCCCAGCACCTGAACATCCTGCGCAGTCAGGGAATTATTGACTACCGGAAAGATGCTAATTTTATTTACAACCGTATCCACGATCCGCGCATTATCGAATTGATGAAAACCATGCAGTCCCTGTTCTGTCCTGATGTGTAGTTGTCTTATGACATAAATGGCAGTTAACAGCTTTGAGTTAAGAGTTAAAAATTGAATGCAGATGTTCTTGTTTGTTATGACAGACTTCCAGAAGTAAGGCACTAAAATGAAAAAATGTTATTAAATTGCTTTGTAGAAGATTTGTAGCCGAAATGGACCTCCAGGCGAAAGATAATACCAGGATTGAATTCACGATCATACTCCTGTGGAAATGAAACCTGCGGGGCTGCCTCAAATACCAGCCAGTCCCTGTAAAAACGCTGCCGATAACGAAGACTGAAAACCATATCCGTCATATGATAATTGGATCTGGTATCAAAAAAATTGCCCATATCATATTGAATAGCCCGGTCTTCTCTGAGAACCTGGAAAAGCGAAAAAGTCACTCCGTGGGGCAACCCATTCTCTGTTTCTTCCCAGTCGACATCCAAGGTGGTTCTGAAGAGGAAATGTTCATTTTATCTGTCTGGTGCAGAAAATATTGTACTGCAGCAGTCAGGTTAGCATCATCGTCGCGTGAATTCGCCTGCCCAAATCTTCGATCAACATCAAAGTCCTCGTCATCGTTGGCCTATATTAAAATATTCAGCCGATCGTCGACACGTGGCAGATGGAGTCTCAGGCGTACCCTGGGTTTAAATTCAAAATCTTCGTGTCTGTCTATTCCTGCACTTAATTTCAATCTGGCCGTTGTTCTATTCTCTTCACTCTCAGAGCGGGTGTCATCAAAAAAAGAATCAAGCCATGTGGCTGCACTTATCAACTTTTCTGTAGCATATTCCTGAGTAGTATCAATTTTATCGATACTCTCTTGTGAGAGGTAAGGAACAGCATCCTTTTTCCACTGGATGACCTCCTCTGCCCTGGATTGATCTATAATATCAATTTCTTTAAGCTTGCGTTGTTCCCTGCAGACAAAGCGGGGTAACAATTGAAGCCAAAATCACTAAAAACAGATAAAAACTGAAATTGATTTTATGCATGATATTTTAGCCTTCCTCCTGTTGGAGAGCTATGAAAACATCACCCCACAAGGGTATAGCCGTCAGGCTAAGAGATTTGCCTTGTCTGCCAATAGTTTTTAACT
>JAOZQU010000139.1 GCA_029932055.1 Desulfocapsa sp. | reverse complement strand
AGGGTTGTCCTGATTTGGTCGAATTGCTCAAGGGGGAGGGCCATAGCCGTCAAGCTAAGAGATTTGCCTTGTCTGCAAATAGTTTTTAACTAAATGAAGTGATGGCACAAAATGATGAATTCAAAACATTAATAATTAACCATTATCAATTGATCATTGATTATTAATAAAAGTATTCATTTCGCAATTTATTGAAACCACTACACAAATAATTAATAATCAATTGTTAACGACTAATGACTAACGCTTAGCTTGACGGCTATGGGGGGAGGGCCACTAAGCGGTCCCGCCCCTGAAAAAATACGTTTCCCATGATTTCGTATGAATAGTACAAAAAAACAGAACAAAACAGTGCTTCTTGATGCCTCTTCTGCGATTCTTCTGGCAAAGGCTGGGTTCCATGAAATTGTAACAGAGGGGTATACCAGCCTCATGTCAGATTCTGTTTTTCATGAAATAACCCGGACATCGTTACCCGGTTCCGGCGAATATTTACAGCTTCTGCAGGCGGGGAAGGTGACGGTTGTACCCGTTGTAAATGCACCAAAATGGTGTGCTGCCGATGAATCTTTGCAAAAGCTGGACAGGGGAGAGCGCGACACCATTCTTCTTTTTTATGAAGGTTGTACTGATTTTGTTGTTACCGATGATGGTGCCGCCGCCAAATATTGTCTGCACAACAAGGTTCCCTTTGTCAATAGCCTGCTGCTGCTTCGCCTTCTCTATCAATCAGGGTTGATAGTAGATAGTTTATATGAAAAGGGATTGAAGAGCCTTATTACCCTTGGATGGTATTCAGAAAAGGTCAAAGAGTATGTCCGAAGCTGTCCTGACAGTGAGTTGCTTTTTTTTCTGCCCTGAAGAATATTCAGAAACACAGTTGTCTCATTTGATTATGGCACGGTTTTATAACACTTTACAGGAGCCTCTCATACCACATATCATTTTGCATGGTAAATTTGGCCATGTTGGCAGTTCATGATGATAACCTGGCCATTTGTCAGTTTTTTGGTGGCATGTTTCACCCCTGTAATCACAGGAATATTCTTTTCTCGACCAATAATGGCAGCATGTGATGTGAGACCCGGTTGTTCAGTGATGATTCCTGCGGCATCATCAAAAATGTCGATCATGGAGTGATCTGTGTCATAAGTCACTAGAATGTTCCCGGCTTTAAATTCATCCGGACTCGATGTTTCGTCCAGCACCGTAACCTCTGCGGTGATTGTTTCTTTCCCAATCCCCTGACCATGAAGATTAATACCGCCCACCTCATGGATCTTCAGCATATTGGTAGAGCCGGTCACCTTAAATGGGATACCGGCTATAATAACAATGTTATCGCCTTGTTTCATCAGGCCACTCTTCATTGAACGTGAAATTGCAGCATCAAAAAGCATATTCACTGAATCTTCATCCTGAATCTCAAGGGGCATCACGCCCCAAAGCAATTGCATCTGCCGTCTGATTGATGCCTCAGGGCTTGTAGCAATAATTAACGGCTTGGGACGATGGCGTGCCACCATCCGAGCGGTTTGGCCACTCTCAGTCGCAACGAGAATGGCATGCGCTTTCAAGTCATTAGCAATGGCGCAGGCAGCATAACAGATGGAGTTGGCAACGGTTTGAGTGGAATAGCGAGCCCCTGCGCTGAGCAGCTTGTCATATGGAAGGACAGCTTCAGAAATTTCTGCATTCTTTACCAGAAAACGAACTGACTCCAGCGGATATTTGCCCATTGCTGTTTCCGCTGACAGCATCACTGCATCGGTTCCGTCAAAAATGGCATTTGTCACATCACTGGCTTCGGCCCTGGTGGGTCTGGGATTAGTGATCATTGACTCCAGCATCTGGGTGGCTGTGATAACAGGCTTTCCCTGACGGTTGGCCATCTGGATAATTTCTTTCTGGATAACCGGCACCTTCTCCGGTGGTAACTCAACCCCGAGATCACCTCTTGCAACCATCAGACCGTCTGAGAGATCAAGGATTTCATCCAGATTGTCGAGTGCCTCCTGATTTTCGATTTTGGAAATGATCTGCTGCCTGCCGCCAACCTCTTCAATGACACGGCGAACCTCCAAAACATCGTCAGCCTTGCGGATAAATGAGGCAGCAATGAAATCAACCCCCATTTCACTACCAAAATGAATGTCAGCAACGTCCTTATCCATTAATGGCGGCAGATTAACTTTGACACCGGGCAGGCTCACCCGTTTATGCTCTCCCAAACGACCGCCAACCAGGACTTCGGTTCGAATATCATTTCCGTGTAGACCTAAAACACGTAAAGCTAATTTACCATCGTCGAGAAGGATGCTGTCGCCAATGTCCAGATCATCTGAAATACCATGATAATTTACGCCAACTCCTTCTGGTGTCGCGATGATTGCATCGGTTGTTAAAAAGAATGTTTGTCCCTGCCTGAGTGTAACATATCCACCCTCAATAGAACTGGTTCGGATTTCAGGACCTCGGGTATCAAGAAGAATAGCCGTCTCACAGCCAGCCCGTTGTCGGGCTTCCTTGATTGCTGTTATTAAGGCGGATTGGGAGTGATGATCACCATGGGAAAGGTTAATACGGAAAATATCAACCCCGGCAAGAATCAGGTTATGAATTTGTTCGACACTGTTGCTTGCTGGCCCCAGTGTCGCGATGATTTTTGTTTTTATCATTTTTATATCTCTCATTGCTATCGTATACTGTTTATATACAGTACCCAATTTAAACCGGCATTGGAACTCTTGATTCCTAATCCTATTTGACTTCTTTATGTTTTTTCAATACCATTAAATCTATGTTGCGCTTATTACCGTCCTATCGACAGAACAGTTAGAAGTTGAAGGTACTAAGTCAAAATTTCATCCATTAAAAAAACATGGAAAATGATTTGAAGAAGTTAACTGTCATCTCAGATCCTTCTAAAAACAGGTTGTATTTTACCGTTGCCGGTAAAATTACAAAAAAAGAACTGGGCAGCTTCTATACTGATATACGATTCTGTGTTGACGAATTAAAGCCCGGTTTCAATGTGATTTCTGATTTTTCTGAATGTCAACTCGTATTTCTCAACATTATACCAACTTTTAGAAAGATAATGAGCTTTCTTATTACAAACAGGGCTGGAGAAATGATTGGGATTATGTACAAGAATAGCTTGTTTTTTAAACAAATACAGTTGGCAACGATTTTTCAGGGATACCGTCCAATTTATGTGTCCTCTCTTGAGGAAGCTGAAAAAAAACTTGCGGACTTAACACAACGCAATGGACTTCGGTTCAATTTTCACCGGAAAAAAGTCGATTACTTGATAAATAATGTAGAGGGGAAGGGTTTTATCCTTAATATATCAACAAGCGGATGTGCAGTAAAACAGGCATCAACACAACCGTCAGTTGATGCAGAAATTCAGATAATAATCACATTAACAACGCAAAATAAATCACAAGAAATATTTACAATTAAAGCGAAAGTCATTCGAGTTGAAGAGAACAGTTTTGCAGCTGAATTTACCGATCTTGACAACAGCAGGAAAGAACAATTGTGGGAATATCTTGTTGATGAGTCTCACTGTGAGATATAATGTGGTTACCATGATGCACTACATGAGATCATGGAAACTACCGGGGTTAATTATCACGTTCATCGCCTTGTGTCTCGGTGGTGATTATATCTTGCGTTTTCATTTAATCCTACCGGGTTTTTCTGTTCTGGAACGACAGGAGGCGGAGAAAAACATTGATGGTATTGTGGATGCTATCAGGCGGGAGGTCTATCATTTTGGTCGAGTGGCTGGTGACTGGGCTGTATGGGATGACCTGTATGAGTACGTACAGGATGGCAACGAAGACTTTGCCACATCCAATTTCCAATGGGAAAGTCTTAACGCCAGTGGCATAGATCTGGTTTTTGTCTGCACCCTTGAAGGGGAAATTGTCTGGGGTGGCATTCATGATCCGGTTTTGAATGAAGACGTAACCCTTAATGAGTTTTCAGCCACATCCTTTTCCAGGGAGCACTATTTATTGCAGCATGGCAGCGAAGATTACAAATTTTCTGGAATCATATTGACCGAACGCGGTCCTATGCTGATCGGCTCACATACGATTCTCACCAGTGCTCAAAAAGGCCCTTATCAAGGAACGTTAATCATGGGCCGTTTTCTGGGTGAAAAAACCATCCGGGAACTGGCTAAACAGACACGTATTCCTTTTGTCATTAAAAATCAAAAAACATCAACATTCTCTGCCGGGGAAAGAGATATCCTGGATCGCTTAGTTCATGAGAAAAATTTGTTTCAAGAGGTTGATGACAATCTCTTGCGAGGATATGCAGTGATACCGGATCTGCAGAAAAATCCCGCTCTTCTGGTTTCGGCCAATCTCTCCCGTGATATCATGCAGCGCGGCAAAGCAACAGCCCGGCTGACATCTTTCTTTATGCTTGCCGCATTCACTGTAATCATTGTCTTGTCTTTGATCTATGAAAAATTCCGGAAAGATTCAGAGCGGGCTTTAGTGGAAGCAAAAATGGTCGCTGAAGCTGCCAGTCAGGCCAAAAGTGAGTTTTTGGCCAACATGAGCCATGAAATCAGAACCCCAATGAATGGAGTCCTGGGCATGACCGACCTGCTGCTGCAAGCAGGTTTACCTGATCAACAGCATAAGCAAGTAAAAACTATACGTGCCTCCGGAGAAAATCTACTCCATATCATCAAAGAGATACTTGATTTTTCCAAGATCGAGGCCGGAAAACTGGATCTGGAAAATATCAACTTTGACCTGAGAAGTCTGATTGGAAGCATTTACGAACTTTTTGCAAATAAAAGTGATGGAAAAGGGCTGACACTGGAAAGTGGAGTTCAGGATGATATCCCGCGAATTGTCCAAGGTGACCAGGAACGTTTACGCCAGATCCTCATCAATCTCATTAGCAATGGTATCAAGTTCACTGACCATGGCAGTGTGAAATTTAATGCCGAGCTTGTGGAACAAAAGGATGGAGGCTGTGTGTTACGTTTTGAAGTACGCGATACCGGAATCGGACTCACGCCGCAGCAAAAGAAGGGGGTTTTTGACGCTTTTTCCCAGGCAGACAGCAGCACAACAAGACAATATGGCGGAACAGGTCTGGGCCTGACAATCTCACGTCAACTGGTTGGTTTAATGGGCGGTAAACTTACTGTAACAAGTGAACCCGGGCTTGGGGCCTGTTTCGAATTTACTGTGCATTTGCAGATCCCGACAGATCAGGAAACAGCGCTCTCCAAATATCGACAGGAACAGCAGGAATCCAATCCATATATTTGTATGTATGACGGCCAGGTTCTCCTTGCCGAAGACAATATAACCAACCAGCTTGTTGCCGAAGGGATGTTGGAATTATTCGGTTGCAAGGTTGATCTGGCTGCAAATGGCAGACAGGCGGTTGAAGCGGTTAAAAAGAAGAAATACGATCTTATTCTCATGGATTGCCAGATGCCGGAACTTGATGGCTACAGTGCAACAGGTGAGATACGAGAGTTTGAACAACGAGTCGGAGGTACTCACATTCCCATAATAGCACTTACCGCCCACACGATGAGCGGTGATCGAGAGCGTTGCCTGACGGCCGGAATGGATGACTATCTCAGCAAGCCCTTGTATCCAAAGCAACTCCAGTCTGTTTTGGAAAGATGGTTGGCACCTCAAATTTCTTAATTTGTTTTTGAGTGAACCCTGAATCGGAATTGTGTGAGTTTTATTGAGTTATTCATTTGCGACTCCTTAATCAAACTGTGATTTGAAAGTCACAAACTCATGCTGCAGGGTCTGTAATTCATGACGAAGTTTATCTATCTGTTCTTGAAGTTCTCCTATACGTTCATTATCCTTGCGAACAATCACGGTGGCAGCTTCAGGCCTGGGCACGGTTTCAACTATCGTTTCCTGTGGTTCTCCACTCAAGAGATGTGCGTAGCGAGATTCTTTACGGCCAGGTTGTCGAGGTTGCTTGCTGACCAGTCCCGCATCTTCAAGGTTGGATATAGTTTTCAGGACTTCATCAATGCTTTGGAAAGCATACATCCGTTCAGTGCGGTTGCGGATTTCGCCAACGGTTTGAGGCCCACGCACTAAAAGAATACAGATGATTGCCTCTTCCTGGGTAAGTAAGTTTAAATCTTTTGAGAATAGTTGCTCGTATTTTGGAACCCGGCCAATGTTACTTTGCCTGGTCAGTTTCTGTTCCCTTAGACCGTTTAATGCATAGACAACAGTTTCTTCGTCATAGGAGACAACAGGATTGCGGTTGGATTTCTGGTTGCAGGCATTGGTTAAGGCGTTGAGCGAAAGGGGATAGTAGTCAGGTGTTGTCATTTCCTTTTCCATCAAACAGCCAAGCACTCGAACTTCGTTGTCAGTGAGTAAAATGTCCATAAGTTTTTAACCTGTATGTTGTTTGAAGTGTTTAAGCTCATGCATACTCTCTATTATTCGAGGCAAACTGAATGTTAACCAGTCAGGTCATGTGTGCTATACTATATCCCATATCTGCTTTTGATATTAAGTAAGAGAATCAGCTATGCAATGCTTCCTTTACCACTCTACCAAGCTGATCCATGGTGTAAGGTTTTTTTATAAACCCACCGGCTCCAAGTCGAAGAGTTGCCTTCACATCCTCACTTTCAGAGAAACCACTGGCAATGATTGCCCTCTGATCGGGATACAGCTTAAGAATCTCTTTATATGTTAGATATCCATTCATGCCAGGTGCCATTAACATATCTATTACAATCAAGTCTACAGGGGTTTCCTTTAAAAATTTAATGGCCAATTCACCAGAACTGACTGTATCGACTTTGTAACCCAAAATTCGTAATATTTGACTGGCAATATCCAGGAGTTGAGGTTCATCATCCACAATTAGAATATGCTCATTGTTTCCTGTTAGTTGTGTTTTTGTTTTATTTTTAGTTTGATCAACATCCGCCCCTTTTTTTGCCGGAAAATAGAGCTGGAAACACGTTCCGTTTCCACTGCTTTCAACAAATATTTTCCCGTCATGATCTTCTATGGTGTTCCATACCACAGCTAGTCCAAGGCCGGTTCCGCTTCTGCCCATTACCTTTTTGGTGTAAAACGGTTCGAAAATATGTTCGATATCTTCTTTTGAAATACCCGTTCCTGTATCTGTTACCGTAAGAATAACATACTCTTTTTGTTTTAGTTCGTTTTCTTTTGCCCATTGCAGATCCGGGCTGAAAGTTGTCGTACTGAGCGTTATGTATCCTGACTTTGCCAACGCTTCAACTCCATTTGTGACCAGATTCATAATGCATTTTTTAATATGCACAGGTGAACAAGAGATGTTTGGTAAATCTTCAGCAAGTATTTGCTCACACACAATATACTGGTTCAGAGAATGCAACTGTCGCCACTCTGGAGAAGCAAAATATTCGGTAACCAGGGTGTTTAGATTTGCTGTAACTCTGGTACTGGCAACACCACGAGCCACAGTGAGCAAGTCAGCAACTACTGCTGCAGCACGCTCGCCGGACTCTTTAATAGCTTCTAACGGCTGTCGCAGATCACTGTCTTCAGAGAGTTTTAGAAGCAGAAGCTCTGGATAGCCGGTAATTCCGCTGAGAATATTGTTTAGATCGTGGGCTACACCACCGGCCAGCAGCCCGATAGCTTCCATTTTTTGTGCCTGCTGGAGTTGTTTTTCAAGTTGTTTGAGGTCAGTGATGTCGATGAGGGTGCTTTGTATACCATTGACCGTGCCATCCACTCCGATCACTGGATTGGAATTATTTAATACCGTTATGGTTTTCCCGTCTTTACGAATCAGCTGGTGTTCGTAGCTGCTGATACTTTTCCCGCCAAGAAGTTGATTGTGTACAGAAATAACCGCATCGGGAACTGCGTCAACATCGGCAATCGTCATATTAAGCAGTTCTTTGCTGGAGTAGCCCAGAAGATTCAATCCAGCCTGGTTGGAATCGATAAAAGTTTTTTCATTGTCAAACACATAAATTGCGGCGATAGACTTATTAAATATTCCCCGGTATCTCTCTTCACTTTCCTGAAAGGCAGTTTCAACTGCTTTACGCTTTGTAATCATTATATTGGCATTTTCAGCCATCCGGTCAAGTTCTTCAAATTGCACAATGTCCCGATCTATTAATTTATCTGAAACAGCTGCCTGGTTAAAAAATGAGATAAAAAGGTTGATATCATTTTTAAGTTTACGATTCAAAATGCTGAATAGAAGTAGAAAAACACTAATTACTCCCAGGGTAATAAGTATAGAATAGAGTGTGGTTGCCTTAATTTTCTGATTTAGTTTTGCTTGCATCATGTGAATATCCGAGTCCACATCATCAAGATACATACCAGCACCTATCATCCATTCCCATTCCTCAACACCTCTGACAAAAGACACTTTGGGAGATATTTGTTTTGTTGATGGTTTATTCCAGGAATAATAAATAAAACCTCCTTCCGGGTTTTTAACCACTTTTCGTTCTTCCTGTATTACTTTCACTCCATTAGGATCAGTCAGTTCCCAAAGATTTTTTCCAATAAGATGCTTCTGAGTGGCATTCATCAAAGTTGTTCCGTCATAAGTGACAACAAAGATATAACCATTTTCATTGTCACCAAATCGGATTGATGCAATTTCATCTAATATATCATTTTGTATTTGCCTCTCAACGTCATCAACATATAACCCGGTCCCGATAAACCAGTCGTACGGCTTAAATTGTTTAACAAAAGATATTTTTTTAAAGTCAGTCTCTGTGAGATTCGGTTTTGTCCAGTAGTATTCGTAAAAGCCTTCTCCAGATTGTTTCACGATTTTAATCAAATCGTTTGCAATATAGTTGCCCCTTGAATCTTGTTTCTTTAATTGGTTTTTTCCTTCTAATTGACTTCTGAATGGATGGAGCAGCATGGTGCCATCCATATCGGAGAGAAAATAATACCCCCTCCCTCCTTCAAAACGGATGGGTCTTAAAGCATCCAGGAGTATTTGTTGAATTTCAACCACACTATGAGCCATTTGATTTTGTTGATAAATGTTTTTGACGATAGAATATGCCTCATAACATCTCGATTTAATTTTTGATTTTGTGATCGCCTCGCTTTGTGCTTTTTTATGGTTAATCATATCAACAACAAGATTAACCTCCTGTTTAATCATCTGTTCTTGACGAGTCATATAATCCGTACGCATTTGATTGGCGCGGGAATTGAAATCTTTATAAGAAGCGACAATGTCAAAAGTTATGATGCTTCCACCGATCGATATTAAAATAATTGTTCCCCATATTTGGATCAATCTGATAAGACGAGACTTTTTTGCCATATTTTATCTCCGGATCACTGTTTTTGGGGACACGCGATTTGGGGGCAGATAACGTTTTTCGGTTGGTGTCAATTAAGAAAATGACCAATGCAATATTAGCCACTGCAGGAGGGCGAAGACGTGATACTCTTCCTGCTTCTGTCAGATCAAGTATGAATAACTATACCTTCAATACAACGGACACAGCAAGTTAAAGGAGTTACCACCAGAATTCAGGGTAACTCCTGTTTTTGGGAATATTGTTGACTAGAAGGGCTACAATAAGCAGTATCAAAGCACCTCTTGCCACGGGAAGAATGGTATAGAAATATCCAATATCATGGAGTTGCGGGCTGCCGATAACAGCGAT
>JAOZQU010000370.1 GCA_029932055.1 Desulfocapsa sp. | reverse complement strand
AAACCTCAAACCTCAAACCTCAAACCTCAAACCTCAAACCTCAAACCTCAAACCTATCTTGTCATCATCTCAGTAATATTTTTAAAACAGCAAGAATAACCCTCATATTAGGCTTAGGCTCTTCAGTACCAAGTAAAAATGGGAATGGTGCAGAGGATGGGCTTTCAGATCCATCCTCAAATACAGCGGTAAGATTGAAGTCATAAAGACCGTTGTCTGACGTGAATTCACAATCTCCTTCAAATTCATACGGGGTGTCAAATTCGCATATTTGTACGCCCTCTTTGTAAAGACGGTACGCAGAGATTTCTGCCTCTACAGGAACAGAGTAGAAATCATAATCCCACTCAATGTGAATCGAATGGTTTACCATGGCCATTAAGTTGCCTGTATGAAGGGTAATCAAAAGTATTGTGAGAAGTGTTACCAGCATTCCACAAGGGGGAGGGACTACCTTCATTAATTTTTTTTCACTAATGCACGAAAAGAATTTGTTAGGTACTAATTGTGTTTGTTTTCCTGTTTGATGCATATCTTTTAAACCTTCCCGAGTAAAAATATTGCCAAAAGAAGGAACTGAGCCACACAGTTACCTCCTTCTTCTGATTAAGAATTTTATTGCTTTTTGGTTTAGGAGGTGATTGCACGTACTGTGCCATTGTCTGTGGTTGCTTGGTTTTGTTTTGATGTCAGTATGTTAGCTGGTGATTTTCTGGTCGTGACAGGTCTGAGGGTTGCTATGAAAAGATGCTGTTGTTAATGAGTGGCTAGCATTTATTCTCCCATTCAGCGTTTTGTCGCAATATTGCGACTTGCGGTAACTGTCTGTTGTTGTAAGGCATTTTAAAGGAAGAATTTGTGGAGATCCCTTCCTGTTAAGTTTTGGTTACCAGGCTGTATGGGAGATGTGTTGTTGTATCAATATGTTATGAGATATTTTTTGTGGATTCTTATCAGTTTTATGTGGAATGTTTAGGGTTTTTCTGTTTATAGGTATATTTACCTAGTCGCAAAACAGCGACATTTGGCAACTATTTAGAAATACATGCTTTAGTTTGTTTTATTGGCGATGGGAGGGCAGAAAGGGAAAAAGAAGGATGCGGAGTCGGTAAAAAGCAACAGTCTGCTCTTTCTTTGTGCGTCGTCCAGGCAATCAATTGTGTCAGCTTTTGAAAAGTGACGGGACAATATTATGCCGATTAAGGATTTTATAAAAGTCGGTTCTGTTGCGGTCGGCAATTCTGGCAGCCCAGGCAACATTCCCTTGAGTAATCTGGAGCAACTGAACCAGATAGCGCTGTTCAAATTCACGTCTGGCTTCATCAAAGGTGAGGTGTTTCTGCGGGTTCTCTCTTAAGGTGTGGTGCAGGAGATCCGAGGGGATGAGTGGAGTTGTTGAAAGAGTTGCGGCTTGTGCAACAACATTGAACAGTTGTCTGATGTTTCCCGGCCAGGCAGCTTCGAGTAGGATATCCCTGGCATCAGGGGAAAATCCGGTTATTTTCCTTTCATTTTGTGTGTTCAGTATTGAAATAAAGTGTTCCACAAGCAGAGTTATATCTTCACGGCGGTCTCGTAACGGTGGAAGTTCCAACATGATTACATTGAGTCGATAATAGAGGTCTTCTCTGAAGGTATTTTCAATAATGGATTCTTCCAGATTTTGGTGGGTCGCAGATACTATACGCACATCTATTGGAGTGTTTTGGGTACTGCCGACAGGACGGATTGTTCTTTCCTGTAAAACTCGTAGCAGTTTGACCTGCAGATGCTCCGGCATATCGCCAATTTCATCAAGAAATATAGTCCCTCCCTGGGCAGCTATAAAGAGTCCGGGATGACTCTTGTTGGCACCGGTGAAGGAACCACGGGCGTGACCAAAAAGTTCCGATTCCATCAATGCTTCTGGTATGGCACTGCAGTTAACAGGAATAAAAGGTTTTTTTGCGCGATTACTGGCCTTGTGTAAGGCAATTGCCAACAGCTCTTTTCCTGTTCCACTTTCTCCCCGGATAAGCACGTTGGACATACTTCCTGCTGCAAGTTGTACTCTGGCAAGCAGTTCTTCCATTATCGCACTTTGAGAAATAATATCCAGTCGCCAGGAAGCCTGATTTGATGTTTGAGTGTTTACTGCTGCCATAGCCAGCGCATTTTCAATTTCCTGCAACAGCTTACGACCGTCAATAGGTTTTGGTAAAAACGAATAGACACCCAGGCGGGTTGCTTCTACTGCATCAGGGATAGAGCCATGTGCTGTAATAATAATGACCGGGATTGATTTGTTGATTTTCCTGATGGCATTGTAAAGAGCCATTCCACCCATGTGTCCCATGCGTAAATCCGTTATGACCAGATTAGGCGTGGCAGCTGAAAATTGCACCATGGCTTCTTCACCACTTTTTGCAGTGGTTACTGCATATCCTGCACTTTCGAGACGAAGAGTCAATAGACTTAGGAGGTCTTGTTCGTCATCGACAAGGAGTATGGTTGGTTTGTTCATGGGAGAGGACTTGTTTTGTTGTAACTTGTATGATGAGTAATCAGCAATAAAGAGTGAATATCCTATTTAAAAA
>JAOZQU010000138.1 GCA_029932055.1 Desulfocapsa sp. | reverse complement strand
ATTATTTTGTTAATTTGCCAAGGATCAAAGCTCACGAACAGATGGGCGTAACCATGGCTGTAAAAAATGTTTTTGGTATTGTGCTGGGGGCACGTAAGGCCTGGCTGCATATGCGACATGGTGATTCGCTGTCGCTTTTTTCCAGGATGATTCTTGATTTGCATCAGCTTCTTCCTGCTTCTCTTGTGCTGGCAGATGGTATTGAGGTGATGAATAGAAGGGGGCCGATAAAAGGTTCTTCCCTTTCTCTTGGATGTCTTGCCGCATCAGAAAACGCTGTTGCACTTGATCGGGCTATGCTTGATGTGCTCGGGATTGCTAAAGAGAGGATTCCTCTGGCTGTTGCTGCCGGGAAATTAAAACTTGCCGGAGCACGTATGCGGGATATTGAATTTCCGCAGTTGTCGCCGCAAAGTTTTTCAGGTTCAGGCTTTCAGATACCATCAACGCTCAGTCCTGTTCGCTTTCAACCTGTTCGTTATTTACGCAGTTCTTTGAAAAGAATGCTATTAGCCTGAAGTCTTATTCCACATCCTAGACTACTTACTATGTCATGGGCTTTACCAGAGAAAGTCCGGGAATCAGAGTTTGAGTGGATACTATTCCCTTCATGCAGCGCAGTGACCCGTGAGTGAACTGGGAAATGACTTCCGCATCAGAGGCAAGAAGATCCCGACTAAGAACTGCCTTAACTACAAGATCGACTGATCCGTGAACAGAATGTAATTCAACCACTTCAGGGAGTGCGAAAAGTTTGTCCAGGAGCTTTTGTTCCTGGGTTCCATCAACATTGATAAGTATAAAAATTGTGATATCCCGTTTCATCTCGGGATATTCCGCAATTTTTTTTCTTGCCATTTTTTTACGAAACGTCTCCATGTCACGGGGTATGAGTTTGTCCACTCCTATCCCGTATTGTCTTTTACTCTCTTTTTGCCACTGGTGGGTGGAGATATAGAGGTAAAGGTCATCCATTGTTCTTTCCGGAAAAGAGCGGAGCAGGCCACTGTTTTTGATGAGAGTTCGGAGAGGTAAATAGATGCTTCTGTACCAGTCAGCCCCTGCCTCTTGAAGGCTGATGTCCGATTGCTTTTCTTCTGCCAGGAACTGTTGATGCCTTGTGATTTGTTCGAGCAGGTATTCGCTCTGACCCGGTTCTGTAAAATCGACTATCTTGGGAATGTCCACTTTATCCCGAAAATCTATTTTTTCAAGATAGAGCCTGTTTTCAACAGTTTCACACGAGGGCAAGAGTTCCAGGACTTTTGCCTGGATATGGCTCTGCTTCAGGTTTCTTGCAGCACTGACACGGTGATGTCCATCAACAATATAATACCTGTCTTTGATTTGATAGAGAGAAACCGGCGGGATAGATCTCCCTTCCTGCATTGCCTGGGTTAAAGATGCCAGGCGTTCTTCGTTGCCGGCTCCTTTCAAGCGAAACTGCTGGTCAAAGTCGGTGTATCGTCCTACAGAACCTTTGATCTTGTCGAGTGGAATTGTGGATATCCCTCGTTTGACAGTCTCGTATGCCTTTTCAGTCTCTCGGATCTGATCAAAGTTTTTATCTTGAGGGCAGGGAGTGCTGTTTGCAGACGTCTTACTGGCTTTTTGTCTGTTTTTCCACCAATTTTGTTTCAAAGAAAAAAAAGCCATAGCTGTTTATTACCTTTGTGTTGCAGACCTTACTGATACGTTCTGCCGGATCATTAAAAAGTTTGTGTATGTGACCATGGATAAACCAGGCAGGTTTTTGTTTTTTGATAAGTGATATGAAACTTTTGAATCCTTTGTGACAGGGATCTTTCTGATCATGAATGAATCTTGGCGGAGCATGGGTAATAATGATGTCCACTTTACGATGTTGTAACAGTTGAAACCAGAGGCTGCGAACTATTTTTTTCATTTCAGGCTCAGTGTATTGATTGACTCCTCCATTATACCAGCGGGATCCGGAGAATCCCATAATGTGTAAGCCTTGCTCAATGATAAGTTTTGCATGAAGACTGGTGCAGCCAACCGGTGGTGACTGGCGATAACGGATGTCATGATTCCCTTCAATAAAATAAAGCGGGACAGCATAGATTTGACGGAGGTCAGTGAGGTATTCGGGTGGGAGATCTCCACAGGCAAGTATGAGATCCGGTTCTGCCGAAAGGCCGTTTTCCGCTTTGTTGAGAAGTTTGGTTTCTACCCGATCTGAGACTGAAAGAATTTTCAAGGTTGTTTTTTCAATCTTCTGCAGTCGGTTCGTATTTACGCAAACGTTTTTTAAGTGCTGCGACTTCCTTTTTTATTTTGTTGAATTTTTCGCGATAATAGGATGCCTGTTGTTCCGCTTCTTTAAAGCGGAGAGTCAGTTGGCTGGTAAGGGGTTTTAAAATTGGCAAGTCGTTGTTGAGTAAAGCCAGGCGCAAGGTTCGATCCCTGACCATTATGACTCTGGTCGGTTCGACGGCAATACCACTGGCACAACGAGGTTCGTCGGTAAGTACTGCCATTTCTCCGATAATGTCTCCACTTGATAATCGGGCTACTATCTCTTTTTTTCCGTCCAATTCTTTGCTGACATCAACAGCTCCATTGACAATTATGTAAATGAAGTCGCCTGCGTCACCTTGTTGGACGAGAGTATCTCCCACTGCAAAATCTTTTGTGATAAATGTGGCATTGTCTCGCATGGTTTCAAGTTGGCAGCGTAGAAAAAAATACTAATTTTAATGTAGTTTATTTCTAAAAACTTAATATCCTTTAGACAAGAGTACTAGAATGAGTATACGATGGAAAGAGATTTCTCTCTCACTGGTATTGAAATGAAGAGGCGTAAGCATTGAAATCCTTGTCTGCTTTGCTGTTTTTTGAGAATAGAACTGCGTATATTTTTATGTATCAATCACTATGATTCGTTTATTTAACAACACAGAGGAATTAATTCTGGCCTCAGGATCCCCTCGTCGTCGTACATACTTTGAAGACCTTGGGCTTACTTTTCATGTAATGGCTGCTGACATTGAAGAGATAATTTTGCCGACAGAATCGCCCGGCACATATGTTGAACGTATGGCCAGGGAAAAGGCTGAGAGTGTGGCTGGAAAGTACCATGATCGTTGGATTGTTGCTGCAGATACTGTGGTGTGTTTTGAAGATATGGTATTGGAAAAGCCGGTTGATAAAAATGATGCAGTTGAAATGTTATTGCGTCTTTCCGGGAAGGAACATGTTGTACGTACAGGGGTTTGTCTACTGAACAAGAATATATCTGTCTGTGATATTTGTTCGGTGAGCAGTCGAGTAATTTTCTGGGATTTTTCAGAGGATGTGCTCAAGTCTTATGTACAATCCGGGGAACCAATGGACAAAGCCGGGAGTTATGGTATTCAGGGGAAGGGAGCTTTTTTGGTTCGGGAAATTCATGGTTCCTATTCAAATATTGTAGGCTTGCCTCTCTATGAATTTCTTGAGATGCTGGCCCGACATAAATTGATTTCCAGTTGAAGAAGTACCACTGTCTCAGTGGTATCTGTTAAGCCAGCAGAATGACAGGCGTCTTTCTTGACTTTTGTATGAATTGGGTGCTAAATAATAGAAGGAATAAAATAGTTCCTGTTTTGCCTGACTTATCGGCAGAGTGATAAGACGAATTCAATTTTACAATATGTATAAACCTCTTTCAAATCAAGGTGTGTTTTATGGCAAATGGTGACAGGCAAGAGAAGAGTCTGGAAACATTAAAGCTGATAAATGCAGCATCCACCGCTCTTCGTTTGTACCCGGAGGCATCTGTCCGGGTAATGGACTCCATTGAAAATGCCTATCAGGGAACCAAGTCTTTTTTAAGAGAAAATCAGTTGTTACGGCTCTCTTTTCTAGATGGGGAGTATCTGCTGAATGGTGAGTCTGTGAATAATCAGACTCGGGAGCACCTTCAGCTTTTGACCTTCATTGGCCAGTTGCAAAAGATGGCCCTTACTGAGATGGTATTGTCCAGGGACGTGGACAGGCCGACCTTTAACAAAATCCTTTCAGTGTTCAGTGCCACGCCGGATCAGGTGCAACAGGCAGGCGGAAACAAAGCCTTTATAGATCACCTGGAACTGGCGGAAATTTTCCCGGAACAGTATGTCGCGCTTGGTGAAAGCGAAGCCGAACAAAAGCATAAAAAAAATATTGACAGTATTCTCAGAGAGTTGTCCGGTGGCGGGGTTCGTCCTGAGCAGATTCTGTATCTTGTTGGACGAAAAAAGGGAAAGGATATCCAGCTTACTTTACAAAAGAATTCCCAATCGACCGACAAATGCGCCCGAATTGTAGCTACCACCACATTTACATTGCTTCAAATTCTGCTGAAAGATCATGTCGTTGCTGTTGCCCCCGCCTTTTCCTTAGCACTGGGAAAAATTAATTCTTTTCTGGCTGAAAATCAACTTGAAGAAGTAAGTGATAGAGCTGCAAAATTATTATCTCCTTACCTTGATGAAGCCTCGGTGCTTATACTGATCTGCCAGGATTTTATTACCCCTTTTGGCAAACATTTTTATAATGCGTTGATTAATGAAATAGAGAGTCAGACATTGATTAATGTGATTGACTGGGTAAAGGTGCAACAGGAAAAAGCCGGGAATGGCAGCGGTCAGTCGTCACCTCAACTTCTTGCCGTCTCACGGGGCTATGAAAAATTGCTGACAACTTCTCGTGGAAAACAACTTTTTGTTCTGGAGACGACCAGAGAAGTATCGGAAAAAACCGAATACGGGAAAAAAGAAAAGCGTGTTCAGGTAGGTATCACTGCTCTTGCCAATGGGGATATGGAGAGTCTCGAAAATGAAGAGGTTTGTTTAAGCCTGCCATCCACCATTGAAAAACTCTTGAATAATGATAAAGAATCTGTGGCAGCGGCTATTATTCAAAATATAGTCAATGGCTTAAAAGATCAGGACTACGGGCATCGTTTACGCCTGGCTCAGGCTATTGGCGGGGTGGCGGAGAAACTTGCGCATATTGAACGCTGGGATTGGCTTGAAAAGCTGATGCCGGTATGTGTAGCCTGGATACGGGAAAATGAAACAGCAGATCAAGGTTTTGAAAAATATATTGTGGCCATGCAGGCCATGATGAATCATGCCTGGCATTGTGATAATTATGATCTGGCGGAACGTATTTTGAATGTATTTTATTATATACGTTCAGGGGCTCTGGAAAAATCTGAAGATGTGCGGAGGATTGTCGGCCATGTGCAGGATAAAAATGTGAACATGGAACTTCTGCAGACTTATCTGGACAAGTGTTTTGTCAAGCCGGTTGATGAGATGATCTGCAGACGAATTACCATGCAGGGTCCAGTGGCAGCAAAGTTTCTGCTGGATACGTTGATTACTTCAGATAAAAGAGCTAATCGAATAAGGTTACTGAAAATTCTCAGTCAAATAGGTGATGCGTTGGTGCCTGTTTTGCTTGAACGGCTTCCTGATCCCATGCCATGGTTTGGCAAAAGAAATATAATTCGTCTACTGGGTGAAACAGGATCTGAGAAAGATGTGGGAGCAGTCCTTGAGTATGTATCGCATGAAGATTTGAGAGTGCAGCAGGAAACTGTCCAGTGCATTGTTCACATAGGGGGGGCATCCACTGAAAACAATCTTCTGCAGATTTTGCCCGATGCCGGTGTGCAGACGAAAGTGCAAATAGTGAAAAATTTGAGAAAGGTCGCTGATGGAGAGGCGATTGTCCCTCTTTCTGAACTACTGGAAGAATGCAGATCATATAGGGCTCCTGAAAAGAAGTTGTTGGCTTTTGAAATTAGCAGAACATTGGGAGCGACTGGATCTACAAAGGCGTTCCCCCTGCTGCGGAAAATTATCGACGGTGGTGCAAAACAGTTTGGTCGAGAGAGTATTAATGCTGCAGAAATGGCCATAGCCTTCATTCAGGAGCAGGAAAAAAATGGGCATGACTGGAAGGGAGCACATGATCGAAAAGCACAGGGAAGCCTTCCGGCTGCAGAGCGATTAGATAGCGGTACAGAACTATTAATTGGTGGATATGATTGTATTACAGCCTATCCGGAAGAAAAAGAGGTTTACAGACTTCTTTTGCTGGGCAAAAAAGAGTCAGCCAAGAAGAAACTTTCTCAAGTAATTGAAAAAGTGGCTCAATTTAAGAAGTTTAATGAAGCAGAGGCTCTTCGTCTACGGCTCATTGATATCGACCCCATGGCCTTGGCCGAAATTATTAAAGCGGCAGAGACAATAGAGGAGTCTAAAAGTAACTCTGTTGATCGAGATCATATTCTTATCTGGGCTGATTTATATGATCTTCTCACCACTGAAGAATTTAATGCTTTTTATCACGCTTTGGAGCATGAAAAGTATTCGACAGAGACAGCTATTGTTAATCAGGGAGATCCGCAGTGGCGTCTTTTCTTTGTCAATAAAGGGCGAGTAAAACTTTTTTTCCATGAAAGAGAGGGGGAAACTCTGGTCCAAACCATCGGTAGAGGTCATGCGTTTGGAGGGAGCTCGTTCTTCAATAATTCGGTGTGGACACTTAGTGCAACAAGTATGGGGGCGGTTGAAGTGTCCACTCTTTCCATGGAAAAGGTGGAAGAATGGGGTGAAGTCTATCCTGCTCTTGAAGCAAAACTTCAGGACTATTGCCTGCGTTTTGATCGTGTAACGGACTTTTTTCTCATTTCTGGAGCTGATCGGCGCGAGAATGAAAGACGACCACTGGCCGATACTGTGTATATGACCTTGCCTGGTGATGATGGAAATGGTTCGGATACCATAATACGTGGAGAATGCTGTGATATCTCAGCAGGAGGACTTTCTTTTCTGTCAAAAATTACACAGAAAAAAAATGCTCGTATGCTCCTTGGGCGTCATGTGAAAGTTTCATTGAAAGATGAAAAACAAACTGGGAAAATATTAAGTTTTACCGGAACTGTTGTCGCGGTGCGCAATCTTCATTCTGCTGAGCCCGGCCGTTCTGTTCATATTCATTTTGATACGGATCTTGAGCAAAGCAAATTGATGGATCTTATTGATGGAAAGTGATCGAAATGAATCCATAGCTCGTCTCTATTTTGATAATCTCAGCAATGCACGGGTAAATAAAAATTATCTGACCGCTGATTGTCCTTTTTGTCGTGAAAAAGGTTTTGACCCTGAAAGCCGATTTGTAGTGTTCCTCAAAAAAGGCGGCTTTTTTCATGGTTATTTTCGCTGCCTGAATCGTTGTGTTCCCGGTGGATTTCCCCTCTGGTTTGCTAAGCTGTTATGTCTTGACCCTGCAAAAGTACCTGGGTTTGATCCGGATCGTGAACCTTTGCTCAAGGATACCGGCTATCCCCCAGCAAATCTGAACCAGGAGATACTCTCCTACAGGGATAGCATGACCAGTAGTCTGTTGACTCGTTTCCAGGAAGAAGGGATTGGGGAAGAAGTGCTTGCTGAACAGCTTGTTGGCTTCAATGGACGCTATCTTGTGTACCCTTATTTTCAGGATGATGGAAACTGTTATTCCGCTCGCTGTGTATTTCCTGATCGTAAAGAAGATTTTTTCTGGCACGGAAATGAACAGTTTTTTGATGAGAAACATCGGATTTTTAATGTGCAGGATATCAATCATTGCGAAAATGGCAGTTTGTTTCTCTGTGAAGGGGAAGATACTCTTCTTGCACTAAGGCAGCTTGGCTATCCTGCAGTTGCTGTTCCTGATTCCCAGACCATGGAGGGTATTGATTCAGAACAATTTGCCTTTATCCGTACACTTTTTCTGGTCACCAGCAACAGTGCTGAGTCTGATATCAGCATGCGTAAACTTGCATCCCGTATTGGATACAAGGTGCGCCCGTTCAGGTGGCCGGCAGGATTGCCGAAAGATTATACACTCTGTCAGCTTGCAAGAGATAAAGGGAAACAATTTCGGAATGCTGTCTCTTCGATGGTTAAAGGGGCAAGAGCATTCTCGCCTTTTACAAGTCCATCAAGAGAGTACGATCATTTTCAGGAACAGCTTTCCATGGAAAGCGGGACGTCCTACGCAGCTCTTCAATCAGGATTTCCCATGCTTGATAAAGCACTTGACGGCATTCACGGGATTAATGTCGTGGGAGGAGCACCAAAGTCAGGTAAATCAACCTTTATGATTCAAATGGCAACCGAGATGGCGTTGCGTAATCTTCCGGTACTTTACTATGATTTTGAAAATGGCCGACAAAAACTTTATCAGCGTACTCTCTGCCGATTGAGCCGGCTATCCACTGAAGTAATACGAAACAGAACATTGGCGGGAGAGGATGATGCTCGATACAGGAAAGCGTGTAAACAGTTACAAGATATGCTTTTTTATTTCAGAGTCATAAATGACAGGCAGGTGACACCTGAAATTATGCGTCGGCACATCGATTTTATTCGCCATGAAACAAATTGTGAATACACAGTTGTGGTGATAGACAGTCTTCATAAATTACCATTTAAGGACTTTTCCGAAAGAAGAACTGGAATTGATGCCTGGCTCAGGCAGATGGAATCCATTCGCGATGAGTTGCACGTGTCATTTCTTGTTGTTTCCGAGTTGTCGAGAGGGGATGGTAGAAGTTATAAAGAAACTCCTCACCTTGGTGTGTTCAAAGGGTCAGGCGATATAGAGTACAGTGCTGACAATGCCATGGTTTTGTATCCAGACTGGGATCCGCTCAGTTCTGTCGATGAACAAAAAAGGAAAAATAAGCTTTGGCTTGTGGCCAGTCGTGAACACAGTCCGGGGCTGGTTGCCGAATATGAAGTGGATTATCCTTATTGGGGATTTGTGGAACGTTCTGTGGATGTAAGTTTATGAGTGCAAAAGATAAAAAGAGATGGCATTTTAGATTTTTAAATATTATCTTTTACTGATTGTTTATTACAGTTTTCAAAAATATTCATATGGAAAAAATATTGAACTGAGTGCCGGATCACCGTTCTTCGTCGGTGTTGGTAATATTTTCCATAATTATCTGGAAGAACTATAAAGCCCGCGTAGCTCAGGGGATAGAGCACAGGATTCCTAATCCTGGAGTCGTAGGTTCGAATCCTACCGCGGGCACCAGGTTTGTTTTGTCAAATCAAAGAAATGTCTGAAGAGTAAAACAAAAAAAGCCTCTGTGGTTCCCACAGAGGCTTTTTTGCATGAAAAGAGTCAAAACGAGGATTGATTAACCAAAATATCTGTCCAGAAGTCCTTTAAATGCCATTCCATGGCGAGCTTCGTCTTTGCACATTTCGTGAACGGTATCATGGATTGCATCCAGATTTAGTTTTTTAGCGGCTACAGCTAAATCTTTTTTGCCTTGACAAGCGCCATGCTCTGCTGCTACACGTGCCTCAAGGTTGGCTTTAGTCGAAGCTTTCAAGACTTCGCCGAGCATTTCTCCAAATTTTGCGGCATGCTCAGCTTCTTCCCATGCAATACGTT
The DNA here is from genome assembly GCA_029932055.1 of Desulfocapsa sp. Taxonomy (GTDB): domain Bacteria; phylum Desulfobacterota; class Desulfobulbia; order Desulfobulbales; family Desulfocapsaceae; genus Desulfocapsa. The sequence goes on along the minus strand of JAOZQU010000138.1, from coordinate 272 downwards.
TATAGGCTTCTGCAATTTCAGGATAACCCTCTCGGTCTGCTTGGCGACTCATGGCCAGGTACATCCCAACCTCTGTACATTCACCAGTAAAGTTAGCTCGTAATCCTTCAAGGATTTCAGAGTCAACGTCTTTAGCAACACCAATAACATGTTCGTCAGCCCAAGCCATTGTGCCTTCGACAGCTTCTTTAAATTTGTCAGAGCTTGCGCCACACTGGGGGCATTTTTCTGGTGCAGATTCACCCTCATAGATATAGCCACAAACAGTACAA
>JAOZQU010000013.1:2094-29925 GCA_029932055.1 Desulfocapsa sp. | reverse complement strand
CGAAATCGATTTGTCCTTCCCGAACTGCGGTATGGATATCAGCAAAACCAAGGGGGACGATATTAAAATGAAAGTCAGGAAGGGCTGCACTGAGATATTCAGCAGTTGCCGACCATTTCTGCAGAGTACGTTCCGGGCCTCGCTTGGCCAGTATACCAATTTTAATTTCTTGAGTTGTTTGCGAAAGAGCATTGTTCGGTAAGCTGACAAAAATCAGCAACAGGAGAAAAATGGAGATATTTGAAAGGGTACGTAATGAGAACATATTTTTATTTTACCGGGTGGAATACTGTGTGCCTTAAATTTGATTCAGAGTCAGATTCTAACTGCAGAGCCTGAAAAAAATAGTGATTATGGGTCTCTTGCTTTACCAGTCTCCCCTGCCGTTATAAGTCCCACCCTTTCCAGTGAAACCAGTGTTCTGATTCGTTAAAATATTTACAATTAAATGATTTTGAGATCAAATTTTTTCCAACGGAACACAACCGGAGATGAGTTAAATTCGGTAATTCCTTTCAGAATGCGTTCTTTAAGTTCATTTTTATTTACCTGAATGTAAGTCAAGAGTAGCAAGTATAGATACTGTGATCATGCTGGGAACTTAGTCATCTATTGCTTTTTGATTATTTTGAAAATTGGCATCTTGGTATACCAAAAGGATCTCTTGCATTTTTTGCTCAAAATCAGGATCCATTCGCTCAAGGTAATATCTGACTTTATAAGGACGTATTTCATTGGCAGAAAGTATTCTCCAAATAGTTGTCTTTGCAGCTATTGCTTTATCAATGCATTTGTAAATAGTGGGTCGACTGACATTTACCAATTTTTGTATTTGGCTGATTGGCTTTTCATCAGTATTATGCATTAATATTTTAGCCCGTTGAACCTCACGTATAGAGGCCCTACGTGATTGACTGAGTTGATTAAGTTTAGTTTGCTGTTCAATTGTTAATATCAGTTTTGCTCGTCTTGTTTTTCGGCCCATAACTATCTCCACAGTTTTTTGTGAATATAATTAAAACCGGACACGTTGTAGATGTTTTATTGAAACTTTGCGCTGGTATGCTTCGGACTTCGGAGTCCAAAATGAACGAATTTGTAGCACTGCTAAACAGTTACAGCTCAGAGTCAAGGGTAGATTGTTGCCCTCGCTGAATAGTTAGTGCGGCCGTACAATCATGTATTGTCTGGTCTCCTGTTTACTAGATGCTGTATCTGGCAAGCAGGAGACATGGGAGGAGGAAATGGTGTTATTTTTTAGTCGTTGGAAAGTCTAACTGTGAGAACGGGCACCGAACATTGTTCCACAACTCCTTTGGCAACGGAACCAAGCAATACTTTAGAAAGTAGTCCTTTACTGTGAGTACCCATAATTAGAATATCAAACTTACCACTATCAACGGTTTTAAGAATTTCCTGAACAGGTTTCCCTACTTTGACAAGAATATGATCAAGATCAATTTTACAATCAGGCTGATCCTTCAGTCTTTCCTTACATAACTGGAGTATTTCTTCTTGCTTTGAAGCCATTGCATCATCACGCTCTTGACCAATGGATGGTTTGCTTCGATCAGTACCAAAACTTCGATCAGTACCAAAAGTATTTATTTTTTCCACTAGGTCAGGAATAATATGAACAATAGTAATTTTCGCATCGTATTTGTCAGCAAGGCTTTTGGTCCAACTCATAGCTTCTTTTGCCGTTGCAGAAAGATCAGTTGCATAGAGTATTTTATTTACTTTTTCCATAATGTGTTGCCTCAGTTATTAAGAAACGAACCGCAAATAATCAGGAAATGGTATCCTGTCTTCATTCCAGATTTAACTAGAATAATGAACAATCTATGTAATTTTCACATATATTTTTTCAGTAAGGCCTTTTGGAATATGATGACAATTTCCCTTTACCGTGACCATTAATGGATGAGATTCGGTGTCCTGACGATGCAATGCCTTTACTGTATAACCAGGCTTTATCCAGTGCTGGTCAAGCTTGGCTATAATTTCAGCATTGCCAGCTATGGAACTGATTGTTCCTTCTTCTCCAGGTTTTAATCTGGAAAGTTGTTTTTCCGTTTTATTTACTTTCACAAAAACCAGTTCACCAGGTAAATCATATTCATATAACTCATCATCATTGATAACAAAACCTTCTACATTACTAATGGCAATATGAGCATCCTGGATCTTAACAAAAAGAGGACCGGAATCAGGAGTAAACTTTACCACTTCAACTGTTGTTCCAACTTTAAGTCCCAGGGCTCTGTATTTGGCCAATGCACCCCGTCCAACTTCCAGAGCAGAAATTGTACCCAGTTCTTTTGGTTGAAAATCAGTAAGTCTTTTGTCTCCAGCAACGACACTTAAAAGTGTATCATAACCAAGTTGTATTTTTTTACCTTTCAACTGCAGCACTATCTGAGAAACATATGCTGCATCAATCTCAAGTTTAACCCCTTCTTTAATGCCCATCCGTGCCAATAACCCTTTTCCATATGCACCCATACTTTTATGAAAACCGATCACCTTTAATTTTTTCTTTCGTTCCGCCATGTTCAATGTTGTCTGCATGTTTTCTCCATATTTGATAATTTTTAACCACCGATAACCGCATGGTTTAGTAGAAAAATCAGCCATTCAATCGTGCTTATATTCAAAACGATAATGCAGGTTTCGGCAAAGGCAAGTTTTTTCACCTTAATGAAGAAAAAATATGGGATACTTGTTGTTTAATATTTTACAAGCCTGCCAGAAAACCATGAATGTCGACCAACAGATCACCTCGAGGTTGATACTCTTCACTTTGAAAAATTTTTTCGTGATTTTGCAAGCAGCGGTAACATCCCGTGACCGTCCTGGATAACTGAACTGGCTAGAAGAATACTTAAAGGGACGGTTGAGACGGGCAGAGACGGCGCTAGATGAGACTAGTCAGGAAGTCTTCCAAAATCTATGCAACTGGTTGTTGGGCGTACAGCCCAGGTTTATAATTAAATAAAGAGAAGAAAAGGTGCTTTCTGGGAAGATCGTTATCATGCCACTGCCATAGAGGCAGAGAGTCATCTCCTTCGATGTCTCATATATATTGACCTAAATAGCGTATGTGCTCACTGTTCAACGACAATTATAATTTCCGGTCAGGATTATATCTCCACCCCAGATTGAATTTCGAATTTTTCCATTTTCTCAACGTAATAGGCCGTGTCCTGTTTCAGGTCGAGATGGTCTAGTTTAACTTCCACCCCTGTCCCTTTTAGACTGTCCAGGGAGAAAGTGTCTTCTATGATATCAAAATGTTCTTTTGCGATAATGACAAAATACTGGCCATAGGCCCTGAACAAGAGGGTGTCGAGGAAGCGATCCTGTATTTCGTAGGCGAGTTTCTGCATGAGAATATTGCCCTGTTCCCAGCCTTTCAGACTATTATATTGCTGTAAATTTTTTACATGCAGGCTGTGCAGGCATTTGTAGTCATGAAGTTCTTTGTTGTTTCGGAGAATGATCTGCAGATAGTCTTCATTATATACTCCAGTGAGTTTATCGCTGAAAAAATAGGAGAATCTACGCTGTTCCATTATGTTCTTCGGCAACTGGTTGATGCTTTCCTGGCCCTCTACATCCTTTAGCGCCTTGAGGGCGGCAGTAACGACATCGGGATCAAACTGGATGCCGCTGAGTTTTTCTACCTCATTTAGAGCTTCGGTAATGGCCTTCCTCGGTTTATAGATCCGGTTGGTGGTCATGGCATCAAAGGCATCGGCAACAACTATAACTCTCGAAAGAAGGGGGATCTCTTTTCCCTGCAGGCGATCAGGGTACCCCATGCCGTCATAGCGTTCGTGGTGATGGCGTATTATTTTTGCCAGCCCCTTATACATTGCGATATTAGAGAGCATATCATACCCGGCGGAAGCATGGAGTTTGATGAGGTCATAGTCGAGGGCAGACAGTTTACCTGGTTTGAGAAGTACCGAATCCGGCGTGGCAATTTTGCCGATATCGTGCAGAGTGGCAGCTTTCAGCAGGATACTTGTCTGTTTTTCACTCAAACCCATTTCCTGGGCAATGAGTTTGCAGTAGTGTGCTACCCGGGTAGTATGGCCAGCTGTATAGGTATCTCGCTGGTCAATCATGTTGGCAAAAGAGACGATGGTTTCTTCGTAATTTTCAGTGCGTTCTGTTTCGAGTTTTGTCACCATCTCTTTTTGTCTGAATGAGCTGATAGCAAAACCGATATCACCGGCCAGCTCTTCAAGCATGGCAATTTCTTCCTGTTCAAATCCCTCTATACGCAGAGTATAGACACTAAGAGCACCAAGTGCAGGGGTATATTTATCTGCACGTAGCGGTAGGGCGATAACTGCCCGGTAGCCAGTGGCTGCAGCCCGGTCAAGCCAGGGAGAAACAGTGGCAATATTACTGCTTTGTTCGACAACAATGGTCTGGTTGTCGGCCATGCAATGAGCAGCAGGCGTTGAGGAAAAAGGATCGTTTACATCAAATGGGTCATAGGGAGGATCTGAAGGAAATTGTATTGAATTATCTGTGGTAAAAATCGTGTTGACCATGCTGTCTTGCAAGAGGCCGATCCAGCTGTAGCCATAATGACCATGTTCACCCATGACTCTGCATGCCTTTTGCAAAAGCATATCCAGATCTGTTTCCGAAATCAGCAGGCCATTCACCACGGCGATCGTCTGCATAATTTCACGCAGATACAGCTCCTGATCAAGGAGGACATTGACTTTTTTAGTTCGCTGAGCAACTCTGTCTTCCAGGGTTTTGTTGAGTTCATCCACTTCCTGTTTTTTTTGTTTAAGTTTCCTGTTCAGCTGCTGGAAATACAAGGAGGTGATAATAACGGTAGTGAGGACAAACAGCAGCATGCTTATCTGTAGCCAGTAACGTCTGAGTACATCAGAGAAGCTGAATTGACCGAAATCTTTATAAGGTCCTATTCCGAGCTCCATAAGGCAGTCATGGACTGGCTGGTAATTCAGCGGTACTGTCCAGCCCGCACTGTTGCTGGACGCAGCGGCAGGTTCATTTTCATTCATGGCCAAAAGGGAAGAGGCAACATGACGGGCCAGGTTAGGAGAGGTGGTCTTGACAGCAGCAAATGGCCATTCCGGGTACAGGGGAGTACTGAGTGTAAATGGAAAATTTACAGCTTCATGCTCGTTCAAAACTCGAAAATCTTTGAGATTGATGTCACCAGCCTTAGCCATACGTTCCAGAGTGTCGGTCCGAACTGTTCCGCCATCAACACCACCATTGCGAACCGCGTGTACAACGGCATCGTGGGTATTCCCATAGCTGAGTGATGAAAAAAAACTGGAAGGGTCAATACCCAGTTGGTGCAATTCCCGCCAGCACATGATCCAGCCACCAAAGGAACGCTCATCCACAGCCATGAAGGAGTTATCCTGTAAATTCTTGATAGTGTGCAGATCATCCCTGTCTGCCCGGACAAAAATAACGCCGCCAAAGATTGTCGTCTGCTGGTCGGGTAAGTTTCGGTTAATAAAGGTGGCTATCCGGTTCACTCCATGCAGCTTTTCCAGCTCCACATAAATGGCCGGATTGGTGAGTACGAAATCGATTTGTCCTTCCCGAACTGCGGTATGGATATCAGCAAAACCAAGGGGAACGACATTAAAATGATAATCAGGAAGGGCAGCACTGAGATAGTCAGCAGTTGCCGACCATTTTTGCAAAGTACGTTCCGGTCCACGCTTGGCCAGTATACCAATTTTAATTTCTTGAGTTGTTTGCGAAAGGGCATTGTTCGGTAAGCTGACAAAAATCAGCAACAGGAGAAAAATGGAGATATTTTTGGGAGTACGCAATGAGAACATGTTTTTTATCTTACCGGGTGGAATACTGTGTTCTTTAAATTTGATGGCGTCGTAAAAATTCAAATTTTTCGCTATCCCGTCATTTCCGCGAAGGCGGGAATCTACTTTATTGATCGGATATCCCGCAGGATTTTTAAAAAAAGCAAACCGTACAGACCACAGTTGATTGTCAGGACAGCAGCTCCCAGTATCATCTGGGTTGTACGTGTCAGGCCCGGAGGATAGATCAGGAACTCAATATAATGTTCAATAAAACCTCCCTGGTAGCCGGCAATACCGCCCTGCCGACGCAGCCAGTTTTCCACCGGTGTCAAGGGGCAGAAGCCGCCACTGAATTCAATCCAGGTGGCCCAGATCATGGCCGGGAGGTGAAGCCAGAGTAAGTATCGTCGCCAGAATACCAGCAGGCTGCCCAGGACAGCAAAAAGTATAAATGCAAGGTGCAGTACCAGCATCATATCGGCTGCTATTAGATATACCATCTGTTCTTAACAAATGACCAACGTTATCTTCACCATATTACAAACTCCATCTAGAGCTATGGCCTGAACGGGAAGCACAGAGTGAGTAATTTTATTTATCAACATTTGTACGACCCTCGAAACACCAGATCAGCATTGCGGCTACCATAGCACCGATAAGATTGGCCACCATATCCAGGCTGGTATTCACGTATCCGCCCACATTGGTCTCCGGCAGGAGAAGGGTGGCACCGAATTCGATTACTTCGTTCAGAGCGCCAAAACCCATGCCTGCTGCTCCTACCAGAATCATCAGACCCAATGTGGGGGCAGCATGACCGGTGTGTTTCAGTATGACGGACCGTACTCCCTGCCAGCAAACCCAAGTGGTGATGCCAAAGCCATAGGCGTGGACGAGTTGATCGTATTTCAACCAGCCGGGAATGAGCCATAAATTATACAAGACTGGCGTTTCCACGTTCACTGGCCAGTGGACAGGTACGGTGAGTAAGCCTCCGGCCATATGTGCGCATCCCCAGACACTCAGGCACCAGAGGGCAGCAGAGCTCAAGACCACCATGCGGTGCATCTTCCACACCAGCCCGATCAGTAGCAGCATGATTGCAACATATACCAGAAATTCACGGTTGCCGTTGACTAAAGCTCCGACCACCGCTGCCAGGATGTAGAGTGCGGTAAAGCAGACCACAGGCCATATAGGCTGATTTTGATCCGACTTTCCGCTAATTGATTGAACTTTTTGCTGTTTCATTTACAGAACAAGATAGCATTATTTTCAAAATGTCATGGCGGCCAAAGGAATAAGGAGTGCCACTGGTAACCTTAAATGTCGTAGCTTTTTCTTAAGGTGTTCTTTGCATCGTATTACGAATTGTACTGGAAGCGGAGCAATATTTTACGCTTAGGGCTCATTCAAAAATAAGTTCATATTCTGAGGCGCAATGACCAGAATTCCCTTCAGGTCACCAGGAGGCTCGCAGATATGGATAATTTTCCAGAGGGCCAAGATTATCTGTCAGTTCAAAATAATCTTCCACCAATTTTTCTTCTTTTATTGTTTCGAGTTTTTGTCGTTCAGGTCACTAAAATTGTGACGTATTTTGCTATTTTTTGATCGAAATCCTTCACCGTCACCGTAATCCAGGAATCCATTATACCGGCTGTGGCTCATTTTGTTTCGATGGGCATGTTTTATTGGGCACCAATACTGCTCTGTTCTGGCTGCTATTTCCTGAACATATCCGATCAGGCCGTTGAAATACCCGCAAAAACAGCAGTTGATTTTTTCAATCATGTTCAGGTAACTCAAATAATGCCGATCAATTACAATATAGTCGCTGCGTTTAACCTTGGGAATGGAATACACCGGAAAACAGATCATCTGGTAAAAGGAAACCACCAGATCCATAAATAAAGCTGGCAACAGGCAAGACCAGATCACCGGTACGGTGAGTATGTTCAGCAGGGATGCATCGCGAAGATAACGGCGGATGGTTTTAACAAGGCGTCTATTCTGTTCTTTTACTTCCTTCTGAAAACGAACCTTTCTGCCTAGAATTTCGTAGAAATATTCTGTTTCTTTTTTCTGCAACTCAAGGATCAGTTCCTGTTCAAGCTCTCTGATCTTGGTCAACAGTTCCTGTAGTCTGTTATTCATCCGGATTCCTTAAGGGTTAACTGGTGCGCACTTTTTTCATGCTTGAGAATGTTTTTCAGCGATTCAATTACTTTGCTTGCTTCTTTTTTTGTCAGTCTGTCAAGTTCTGTCTTTTTGTAATATTTGTTCAGGAAGTTTTTAAAATGTCGCATGTCCCAGCCAAGATCGTCAACCAGGTGTTTGATGAACAGTTTCTGTCGGAAGGTGAGGCCGTATTTATTGATGCGGTAGTGTTTGCTGCCTGCAAAATAACGCATCAAGCGCCTGAATCCTTTCTCGTCCAGATCTTTTGCTGATCGCACACCTGTTTCCCGCTCCAGAATATCCCGGTACAGGTCATCGTCCAGATCTAACTCTCGCTTGACAATATGTATGACTGCCAGTTTTTTATGATCCACTGTCATGATTTATGCTCCTTTAATGCATGGCGAGTTTCTGCATTTTTCATGGTATTCTTCAGAGTTGCAAGAATTCTGTTCATCCCCTCTTTGTGGGAACCGGACCAGTAAATTTTGTCGCAGGAGGGACAGAGGTAAAAGGTTTTGTAGTATTTTCGGGTCAGGGGTTCAAGACGGTCAAGGATGGTACTTTTTTCAACCAGGGCAAGCAGGCCGTTACATTGCATACAACGACTGAAAGGCTGCAGCAGATCCTTGAGACCGTAGAGGTGTACAATTTCGGCCAGTTGCACCTCAGGCTGCTGGCTTCGCACTAAGTGACCATGGGTTACTATCTTTCGTTTGAGCAACCCCCGATCCCGGCTGAGCAAAATGCGCCCTTCCCGCTCAGCCATTGCCGCAATATTCGTATCATTGAGATTTGGCAGGTAAGCTGTGTCTAATCCGGCCATACGGAGCAGAGCCCCAAGTCTTGCAACATTGGCATCGACTATAAATCTGATTCCGGTCAGAACTTCCGGGCGCAACAGGCTTGGCGTACAGGGATCTACGGGTGGTACCAGGGGCAGTACTTCAATGAGATCTTCCTCGTGAGCCTGATAGGAAAATCCGACTGGCCTGCCATAAACTAATAGTTGCCCTACCTCAGGATGGGGAACCTGGAGGGATTCCACCACATCCTTGATCGAGGCCCAGGGCTTGACCTTGAGGTCAACTAATCCATCCTGTCTGTGGGCTGGACAAAGCAAAGGACGCAGATGCCGGTGAAAGCGGATAGTGATATGAAGAGTTTCGTGTGCAGATGCACCTATGAGTTTCATTTGATCCATGCTGATAAAAATCCATCCAGCCCTTGGGTATAGGCTTGGCCAGCCAGGAGAAAGCCATCGTTATGGCCGCCGCGGAGTTCCAGGAACTGCTTTGGTTTATTGGCTGTCTCGTACAATGCCCGGCCGTGTTTGAAAGGGATAATTTCATCGTCACGGCTGTGCACTACCAGTACCGGACACGTTACTCTCTGCAACTGCTTTTGAACATTGTAATCAAGCTGACTTAACCATCTGGCCGGCAGAAAGGGATACAGTTCTGCAGCCATGTCCGGCACGGAAGTGAAAGAGGATTCAACGATCAATGCCCCAGGGGTGCTCACACTGGCTTGATGAGCTGCTACGGCAGCGCCAAGTGAACGGCCGAACAGGGCGATACGTGACGATGCTATGGAGCGCTCTGTGGTCAGATAGTGCCAGGCAGCCTCCACATCCAGGTAGGTGCCTGCTTCGGAAGGATGACCGTGGCTATTGCCATAGCCACGATAGTCAAAAATCAAAGTGCTGAATCCCAGTCTGTGGAATAGCAGCAGTGAGTCAAGTCGATGGGAGATGTTGCCTGCATTACCGTGACAGAACAGGATGACGCCCCGTTGTTCAGGTGCAGGGATGAACCAGCCGTCCAGGTGGATGTGATCGTTGGTAAGCAGATCGATTGACTCATAAGGCAGCCCCACTGCCGACGGCAAGCTTTCCACTGCGCGTGAAGGGAGATTGGGAAGAAAGAGCAGCCGGTTCTGGTAGAAATACACAAAAATCAGAAGAAAACCATAGCAGAGCATGGCCAGCAGTAGAATGTTGGTCACAGTTTTCATTATATTCCTACTAGATCCAGCTTCATGCTGAGTCGCTCTTTTTCTTTAGTGGCACTTTGTCAAACACGGCCTTGATCGTCTCAATGGGTAGGGGAAAGACAATGGTGGTCGTATTTTCATTGGAAATATCATTCAAGGTTTGCAAATATCTGAGCTGCAGGGCCTGTGGATTCTGAGAAATGACGTTTGCAGCAGCCAGAAGTTTTTCAGAGGCCTGCAGTTCACCTTCGGCATGGATAACTTTTGCCCGCCGCTCACGTTCTGCTTCAGCCTGCTTGGCAATGGCCCGGATCATACTTTCATCCAGATCAACATGCTTGATTTCAACATTACTCACTTTGATTCCCCAGGCGTCGGATTGTTTGTCGATGATCTGCTGGAGATCATGATTCATCTTATCCCTTTCCGTAAGCATCTCATCGAGCTCATGCTGACCCAGAACCGAACGCAGAGTGGTCTGTGCCAGCTGACTGGTGGCATTGTAGTAATCCTCTACCTGGATAATAGCCTTTTCCGGATCAACCACTCGAAAATAGAGAACCGCATTTACTTTAACCGTAACATTATCCCGCGAGATTACATCCTGACTTGGCACATCCATGGTGATCACTCGCAGATCAACACGAACCATTTGCTGAATCCCTGGGAGTATCAGCCTCAAACCAGGTTTTTTTACGGTTTGAAAACGACCAAGGAAAAAAACCACCAGCCGTTGATATTCCGGAACAATTTTAAACGAAATCGCGAGCAACGCTACTAACAGACCGATTGGGAAGACTGCTAAAGGTATGGTTATCATATCATTCTACCTCCTGTAAAGGTTCCACGGAGAGTTGCAGGCCTTCCCGAGCGAGAATCCTGACCTTTTCTCCCTTTTTCATTGGAGTTGTACTGCTGGCCTGCCAGGATTCACCAAGGATCCGGACCCGTCCATTTACTGCAAAATCGTCTATAACTTCACCTATGGTATCAAGGATTTGCTCCCTGCCGGTTGTCACCCTTTTGTTTCGTATGGTCAAGAGTTTACCCACGAGCCAGAGGATGCAGGCAAAAGAAATCAGAGCAATGCTTCCGATCAGGAATAGAGAGACCTGCAGGCTTTTTTCATCCATCAGGATAACAGAACCGAAGACAAAGGCCGCAAGGCCACCCATACCCAAAATCCCGAAACTTGGAGTAAAGGCCTCACCAACCATAAAAGAAATACCAAGAACAATGAGAGCAAGACCGGCATAATTGATTGGGAGTATCTGGAAGGCATACAAGGCCAGGAGGAGTGCGGTTCCACCCACTACCCCAGGCAGGATATACCCCGGGTTGGCCAATTCAAAAAAGAGGCCATATATGCCGAGGAGCATCAGCATATAGGCGATATTTGGATCGCCTATCACCATCATGAGCCTGGTTCGCCAGTCTTTTTCCATATGAGCCAGGCGGAGATTGACGGTGTTCAATAGTTGAGGGCCTGAGGCCAAAATCACCTCCCGGCCATTGAGCTGGGTGAGCAGGTCATCGATACTGTCTGCCATAAGATCAATAACGCCAAGGTGCAGAGCCTCTTCTGCACTTATACTCACCGCTTTTCTAACCGCTTGGGCCGCCCACTCCCTGTTTCTGCCATGTTTTTCTGCAAGAGATATGATGTAGGCCTCGGCATCATTTACCATTTTTTGCTTAAGGGTGTCTCCCAGCGCTTTATCTTCTTTCTCCCCTTCCCCGTCATCGTTATCTTTTTTTCCTTTATCCATCACAGGCAGACCACCGATAGTCACAGGAGTTGCAGCACCAAGATTTGTGGCAGGCGCCATGGCTGCTACATGGCTTGCATAGAGGATATACGTGCCGGCACTGGCTGCTCGTGCGCCACTTGGGGCGACATAGGTCACCACCGGCACCGGAGAGGCCAGGATATCCTTGATAATCTCGCGCATGGCAAGATCAAGTCCGCCCGGGGTATCAAGCTGCAGGATAAAAATTTGGGCCTTGGATTTTTCAGCCTTTCCAAGGCCTCGCCTCACAAAATCACTGACTCCCGGGCCAATGGCCCCTTTGACTTCAAGGATAAAGGCGGAGGATTCGTTTTCTGTCGTCCAAGCGTTTGTTGGGGGATAAAGGGCAAGGAAGGTTAATGTAATGAACAGGACTGGAAAGAAAAAAATAGCGAACAAAGTGTGGTAAAAACGTGTTGTGAAACGATATCTCATCATGGGTCTGCACTCCCCTTCTGATTATCTTTGTATTCGTATCTCCTTTACTCTAACACCGGTAAACGGTATGTAAAGCCGGCATAAGTACCTTATCAGAATATTTTCTCTAAAAAAAACAAGGAAATATTCTGTAAGGTAGTAATCATCAGCCCAAAAGACGCACTAAAAAGAGGCTTAACAGAGGAAAATAAGTAATAATGACCAAGGTAATCATTAATAGCCCAAGAAAGGGCATGGTGGCTCCGTAGAGCTGGACAACCGGTTTTTCAAAGCGGTAGCTGGCTAAAAAGAGATTAAGCCCTACAGGAGGCGTACAATAGCCGATTTGCAGGTTAGTGAGAAATATGATGCCAAGGTGAATCAGGTTGACCTCATAGCCTCTGGCAATGGGAACAATGAGAGGAACCACCAGCACAAGTGCGGAAAAGATATCAAGCATTGAGCCGACAATGAGGAGAAAGATGTTTAAGAGCAGGAGGAAGGTATACTTGCTTGAGATATATTGGCGGATAAATTCAAACAGGCGCATGGGCACTTCCTGGTCCACCAGAAAGTTGGTGGCGGCCATGGATGCTGCCAGAATCACCAAGATACCGCCAAAGAGCATCATTGATTTTACTACGATCTGGGGCAATTGCCGGAGCTTGATATCACGATATATGAAAACTTCGACTATCAGCACATAGAGGGCGGTTATTGCGGCAGCTTCTCCGGCCACGAGGAAGCCACCGTAAATTCCACCAAGGACAATAAAAGGCAGAGGCAATTCCCAGGCCGCCTCTTTCAATCCAGCGAATATTTCCCGCCCGCTTATCTGTTCCTGCTGCCCGATTTTCCGAGGGCTTTTGTACATTGAGTAGGCTACCAGTAGACTGAGCATAAAAATGCCTGGCAGGATACCGGCCAGAAAGAGATGGTCAATCCGGACCTCGGCGATGACTCCGTACAAAATAAGCGGCAAACTTGGCGGGAACAGCAAACCGAGACTTCCGGATGAAGTAATTAATCCAAGAGAAAATTTTTCCGTGTAATTATCTTTGAGAAGTGCCGGCAAGAGCAGACCACCCAGAGCAAAAATGGTTACCCCTGAGGCGCCGGTAAAGGCTGTGAAAACAGCACATACAAAAAGTGAAACAACCGCAAGACCTCCGGGAAGCCAACCCAGAAGAACGTGTGATAGTTTGAGTAAGCGTTTGGGGGTTCCGCTTTCAGAGAGGATGGTGCCGGCAAAGATAAACAGGGGCAAGGCGAGTAGAAGTGGCGTATCCGCCAGGCGCGACATCTCAATGATTACCACTGAGATGTCAATATCGACGCTGTAGAATGAGAGCAGGGCTATGGCTGCAATAACGATGAATAATGGGCTACCCAATAGTGCCAGAACCAGAGTGAACAGTTTAAAAACAATCATGTTTCACTCTCTGTTTTGCTGTCTCCCGGCTTGAGGATAATAGCCTTGATATCAGCAGGAATCGCGAGGAGAAAGTGGATGGTGATCAGAGCAAAGGCGACAGGGAAAATGAGATTCCAGATCCAGGAGGGAACGTTGAGTAAAGAGGGACCGCCAAAGAGGAGTTCGTTACGGACAAAGATGACTGCCGCCCAGGTGAGAACTGCAGCAACAAGTGATGAAAAGAGATCGATCACCAGTTCTATCCAGACTTTTATTTGAACAGGCACCAGATATCCAAGCACATCAATGCCAATATGCTTTTTTTCTCTGGTTGCTACCACTGCACCGAGCATACCACACCACAGGACAAGGTATCGCAGCATTGGATCGGCCCAGAGTATGCCGCCGGAAAAAAATGTACGCAGTCCAATCTGCAGGCAGGCAAGGATGATCATTGCCACAAGCAGAAGGCAGAGAAGACTGTCTATGAGACGCTTTTCAAAGCTTAAAATCTTCAGGGTTACCTGCAGACGGTTCATGGTATCACTCAGGTTCTGTTAATCCCTTCCCTTTTTTATTTGTCCTGCTTTCTAAATTCGTCAAGAAGCCTTGTGGTTTCCTGATAAATCTCTTGGCTGAAGGCTGTTCCCTGCATTTGCTTTGCTGTTTTTTTACTCATGTTATGCATGATCTGTAAATCTTCCGGATCCGGGGTGACCATTGTAACACCATTATCCTGTAGTACTTTGCGGGAGTCGTTGTTACTTTTCCTGGTATCGCTGATGAGCTGACTGAAGTGTTTCATTGCGGTTTCTTTGATCATCGACTGGTAGGAGTCTGGTAATTTCACGAATTTTTTACGATCAAGCAGCAGGGCGCCATAGGCGTAGCCAAAGGGGATATCTGTTATATAGTTTGCTTTAGTAAACCATTGGAGGACAATAGAGCCATACATGGAATTAAATACTGTCTCTATCATACCGGTCTGCAGGGAGGTGAGCACATCCGGAACGCCTAAAGGCAGAGGGGCAACACCTAAAGTTTGCAGGTAGGCGACGCTGATGGGATCGCCTTCCGGACTCCAGACTTTACGTTTTTTCAATGCGCTGAGGGTTGATACGGGTGAATTTGACATTGAGTAGACAAAGCCAACCTCAGTCATGGCAATGAGTTCCAGGCCCTTCTTGGAAAAGGATTTGCTTAATGATGGCGTCAGACCCTGGATAACATAATCAACCTCTTCATAGGAACGAAAGAGGAAGGGTAAGCCCATGACCCTGAAGTCTCCTACTACACTACCGATACCGGTCATGGTGAAGCCACCGCCATGCAGCTGGCCTATCCGCATTTTGCGGTACACGGCCCGATCATCGCCCATGATACCGCCTGGATATACTTTAAATCTCACCTCACCTTTACTTTTCTCCCCTACCTCTTCGGCGAAATCGCGAAATCGTTTGGTCCAGATAGAGCCGTCCGGAGCAATGGTCGCAATTTTAAAGAGATATTTGGGTTTTGCATGTGCCTGGCTGCTGATGAGCAGAGCACAAAAGAAAATGATAAATAATTGAAGACTTCGTTTACAGAAACACATGCATTTCTCCTGGTCCCGGTAAACGGGAAATAGCAGGGATTTTTTTTATTTACCCTTCTTATAGTATGAATGTACTTTTAATGTAACTATTCATGTGATAGCCGGTAATTGGTTCCTAACTGCTGTTCTATAACTGCTCAGGATCGCTCCATATCTGTGCAGGCGCCGCAGAGGAAGTGCCCTTGGGGTGCTCCTGAATAGCTACCTTTTAATCAAAGTACAGTTCCACCTGGTTAAGCATCTTGGCAGCATTGTGTTTGGCCACCTGATTGGCAAGCATTGTATCCGGTTGACTTGCAAGATTGAAGTCAATGACCTCCTGCAGTAATTCGACATAGAGTTCACGGTCAAAGACCATTTTGGCATAGGTCTGTGCATAGAGGACAAGTGCGGGAAGAAACTGTCGGTTACTGATGGAGAGGGCTTGTTCAAAATGACTTCTGCTTAGGTCTGGTTTTCCACCGAGAAGCGGCGGTTTGGAGCCATTGTAGGCGCCTAGAAAGAGATGGGCACCGCCATGGTAAAAGGTCTCATCCAACTCTAAGACACGAAGCATAATCTGTTCTATCCTGACAAGCTGGGCCAAGGATTCCGGTGAACCCTCCTGATGACGAATCCATGTGGTCCAGGCATTACCGGCCCAGAATAAAAGATCGACATCCCCCCTGTCCAGGTCAGCCAGAGTTTCCTGCAGCTCTACTAGAGGCAGGTTGCAAATTGTATGGAGATCGTCACAGTTCCACAGTAATGATAAACCGTACAATCTGGCCTTGATACTCACAGTTGCAGCCCGTTTGGGTTTGTCGCAGGCATCAAGTGCGGCAGAATATCCAGTAAAGGCCTGGGTGGCTGTCATTAATAGCTGTTTGTCATCTGGGGCTGATGCAACCATACTGTCAATCATCAGCAGGAAGCTTGGCGTTCCCTCACAGACCAGGTTAATATCCGTCTGCCTCTGCAGGTTAGCCATTGTAGGGCGCATGAGTGAATTTACCATCATACCGGCACAACCATTTAAGGCAGGTAGAAGAATGAGTAAAATGGTAATCCGTGTAAATATCGTCATCATAAATAATTATTAGTGCCTTACGGAACAATTTTTCGAAGTCTCGTACCTCGCGTACCTGTTTTTTTTAAAGAAATTTTCTGATAAGGCACTTATCCAGTGAACTGTCATTTTTTTGGTTGAACCGGGTTAGCAACCGTAGAGCAGACTGTCAAGAATTGCAGTAAAAGGTACGCGGAAATAAAAATTCAGATTTACTTCAAGTGGTAAATTGTGCCTTTATATTGATAGAGGGACTGCACTGAGTACCGAATTCTCGTTTATCACCGGGGTTAAAATCCCCAGAGTAGACTTCTTTTAACCCATCCGGTGAGACCTGATTCATGTTTGACCTTCGCCCACCCTTTTTGCTGGACCAGAGTTTTAAAAACAACTCCATAATATGCTTTACCTACAATTTTATAGTTTGTTCCAGGGCCACTTCTAATATTAACTTTCTTTTTTTTCCCTTTATTCACTTTAACAATCATGTGCGGTGTTGGTGCCAGGAATTGCTTGTAAACCCACCCTGTATCGTTTTCAAAATCTTTTACTTTCACCCAACTGCCTTTCCAGGTCAGAACTTTCAAGGGAAAGCCGTCTCCATATTCCCATTTTGATGAATATTTTGTTCCAGGCCCTGAGCGAAGTTGCACTTTGTCACCCTTAATACTGTTCATTTTTGAATAGGCGCAAGTGACTGCAAAAAAAGAAAGGAAAAGTACCAGGATAGTGATTTTGAACTTTGGTGATGAGATCTGCATTATAAATGCCCTTGAAGTAAGAAATGAAAAAATTTTAACTTTTTAATGAGCAGTAAACTAGCCTAAACAGGGTTCCATTTCCAGAAATTAATTTAGTGCCTTACTTCTTTGTTCCTGTCACTCTTTACAGTAGCCCCCTGAGGGAATAGCCGTCAAGCTAAGCGTTAGTCATTAGTCGTTAACAATTGATTGTTGATTATTTATGGTGTTATTTCAACTGGTTGCAAGATTAATACTTTTGTTAATAATCAATGATCAATTGTTAACGGTTAATTATTAATGTTTTGAATTCGTCATTTTGTGCCATCACTTCAATTAGTTAAAAACTATTGGCAGACAAGGCAAATCTCTTAGCTTGACGGCTATGCCTCGAGGGGGGGGGACTGAAATGAGTACCGGCTTCCCCTACCGTTTACCGTGAGAGATTAATGCGCAACATTTTTATCTACGACGATTTGTTGTTTTGCAGAAATTTTTTGATTGGCAGTTAGTGATAGGTTTCCCAAGGTAAGATGAATCGCTCCGAACTGACATGCTTCTTTCATACAACGCATACACATAATACACTCTGCACTTCCCACCGACTTATTAAACTGTATCCCCATCGGGCAAACATTTGCGCATGCTCCGCATTCAGTACACCTGGATTCGATCAGATCAAGCTTAACTAACGAAATTTTGTTAAAAAGACCGTAAAACGCACCAAGAGGACATGTGGTTTTACAAAATGGTCGGGAGGTGTAAACACTCCATATCATAAAAACAATTAACCAGAAGAGTTTATTGTAAAATAAGTAGCCCAAGGTCGCGCGTAAGTCTGGTTGCAAAAGCAACATTGGTAAACCCGCTTCAAGGGTACCCGCCGGACACACATATTTGCAAAACCATGGCTTTCCCATTCCCCATTCATTTGTGAGCAGGAGCGGAAAGAGAAACACAAAAGCGATGAGCATAAAATATTTAATATATCTCAGTATAGGCAGCACCTCTCTTTTCTTTCCACAAGGTATCTTGTATAGCACTTCCTGAATCAATCCAAATGGGCATAGCCATCCGCATGTGATTCTACCCGTTACTGTAGCTATTAATCCCAATGTGCCGACAACATAGGAACTGAAATAATAGGCACCTGTCTCAAATGAAAACCTGACCCCTAGTATAAGTTGCTGAATTGCACCAATTGGGCAATATGTTGTTGATGCCGGACAGGAATAACAGTTCAATCCTGGGGAACACATTGCCTTCATGGGCCCCTGGTAAATGTTTTTACTTATGGGAAAAAGCAAATAACTATTGCTGAGGAATGCTGTAATAATTTGAACAAATTTACGTATAGATTCCATGAAATGTAACCGTTTATTGCCTTGAGATGATCTTCATTTTTGAATAAGCCCTAAGTTCATATGGTGAGTCGATTCTGTGAGTTATGTGAAGTTACCCAATGCCTATGCATTCAAGGCAAATATTCCAAGATTGCTCCATTACTCTCTGAGGTTCATTAACATTAATTCCAAAGATAAAAAGTGAAAGAAATACTATAAAGGAGAGTATCAGTATTTTACTGAATCTCTTTGTTTTTTTATTCATAATAGTTCTGGTTCGGCAGTTGATAGGATGATGAACTCATAGATCTATAGCTCACTCATTAATTTCTTTCAGTAACAGAGGCAATTTTATCGCCGATATGAATTTTTTTGTCTCTTCTGTCGTCGATTAAGATACTTGTCACCACCCTTACTGCACCTTGTTCAAAAGGAGTTTCGTATATTTTCCCCAATAAGTTTAATAGATCCTGGATGTCACCTTCTATGACCGTTCCCATGTTTTCTAAATGAAAGACAGCATGCTCTTCTTCGAGACGTTTTTGAATTTCTGCAATATAGTCACCAACACTAACGCCCTCACCCATTGGAACCATTGTTAATTGAAGAAGTGCCATTATATTTCCTTGCGGTATGTGTTAACTCTCTTCACCTGCTATGAGATCGATAAGACGTTCAAGATCATCAAGTGAGTAATACTCTATTTCCAATTTTCCACGGCTTCCGTTCTGTACAAGTTGAGCATTTGAATGAAGCTTATTGGTCACTCTATTCAATAGAGAAAGTGAAAACGATTCTGGAATGGTTGAGTCCTTTTTTGGAGCAGCATTCCGAGTAGTCCTGTTTTCCAGTTTCATTCTTGAAGTCAGTTTTTCTGCCTGTCGTACAGAAAGAGACTTGGAAACTATCTGATCCCTGGCATCTCTCATGGCAGCAGCATCGTCCGAGAGGCGCAGGATTGCCCTTGCATGACCTTCTGTGAGTGTTTTCTTTGAGATGTCTTCTTGTATGAAATCGGGCAGTTGGAGGAGCCTTAGTCGATTTGTTACAGTTGATCTTTTCTTCCCTACTTTTGCTGCAGCCTCTTCTTGTGTATAGGAAAATATTTTGATCAGTTTTTCGTAGGCTTGCGCCTCTTCAATGGGATTTAGATTTTGTCGTTGCACATTTTCAATGAGTGCAATTTCTAATAACTCATCATCACCACTGACCTCCCTTACAATAACCGGCACTTCCTCAAGGCCGATGAGCTTTGAAGCGCGCAAACGTCTTTCACCTGCAATGAGACCATAACTGCCATCTGTGTTGGAGATAACCACCAGTGGTTGAATTATGCCCTTCTCCTGAATTGAATCTGCAAGTTCTTTTAAACTCTCTTTATCAAAATGACTACGAGGTTGGAATTGGTTCGGGATGATTTTATCAATTTCACAGGAAAAATATTTTTCCTCATCCTCATCTTGATTGAACAGCAGATCGACACCTCTACCTAGTCCTTTAATTTTTCCCATATCTGCTCCTTATTTTTGTCGTCGCAAAAATTCATTTGCCAATTTGATGTATGCCTGAGCACCTGTGGATTTGACATCGTATTCGATAATTGTCTGTCCATGGCTCGGGCACTCGCTCAATCGTACGTTTCTTGGAATAACTGTTTTGAATACCTGGTCACCAAAATGCTTCTTTATTTCTTCTTCAACCTGAAAGGTTAAGCGATTACGTCTATCAAACATGGTTAAAAGTAAGCCCTCCATGAATAGGGCTTTATTGAGGGATTTTTTAACCGAACGAATGGTTTTGATGAGTTGGGCGAGTCCTTCCATGGCAAAATACTCACATTGCATTGGAATGAGGACAGAGTCTGCTGCAGTTAAGCTGTTGATTGTGAGCAAACCAAGAGAAGGAGGACAGTCAATAATAATATAATCAAAGTCAGCTTGTATCGGAGAAAGCAAATTTTTTAAGACATATTCTCTTTGTTTGACCGGAAAGAGTTCCATTTCTGCGGCAGCGAGGTCAATTCCGGAAGGAATGATAGTTAATTTTCGTTTTTTGTCAGGGACAACTAGAGCATCTGCAGCAGGTACTTCTTGTGTGTAGCAGTGGTATAGTTGAGCCTGATAGTCCCCCTGGCGCACACCAACCCCAGAACTCGCATTGCCTTGCGGATCGGAATCCACCAAAAGTACCTTTTTCTTTTTTCGAGCCAAAGCAGCAGCAAGACTAACTGCAGAGGTTGTTTTACCAACCCCTCCCTTCTGGTTGGCGATTGCAATTATTTTTCCTTTACTCATTATTCCATAGCTCCTACTTTGAAAACAGATGAATGGCATCAGTTAGTTCCTTTTGTATATCATTTATTACTTTCCCACAACGTTTTTTGACGAAACACGCCTTGTTTTGGCAGGAGTTTGTTTTTTGTTCTCTCCAGTAACCCTTTTCTTGCCTTTCTGCTTCGATGGGGATAAGTTGCAAGTCGAGTTTGGTTTGGTTTTTTTTACTATGTTTCACGTGAAACATTGAGTGAGGAATGGAATGGAAAGTGATTTTTTGGTAATAGGGAGTGGTATTGCTGGGCTTTCGTATGCATTGAAATGTGCGGAATTGGGGACGGTTGTTGTGGTCACTAAAAAGAAAGATGTGGACACGGCTACCAATTTAGCGCAGGGCGGAATAGCTGCGGTTCTGGAAAAAGACGATAGCGTCGAGTCGCATGTGCAAGATACAATGGTTTCTGGTGCGGGTTTGTGTGACGAGAGTGTTGTTCGTATGGTCGTTGAGAGCGGACCTGAAAGAATTAAGGAGTTGGTGGCGCTTGGGGTGAGTTTTGTTCATGATAAAATGAGTTCTTCGGGGTATTCATTGGGGCGGGAAGGCGGACATAGCTGTAGAAGGGTTGCTCATGCCTATGATTTAACAGGAAGAGAAATAGAAAGGGCGTTGTTGGAAAAGGTTCGGTGTCACGATAAGATTAGATTGGTCGAAGAACATATGGTCGTGGATCTTTTGATGGTTAAAGGCGGGATTCCAGGGTGGAGTAATAGTCGTCAGCAGCGGAAATGTGTTGGCGCTTATGTAATGGAAGGTGGCCGGGTTGAGCCTTACCTTGCGAAGGTTACAGCTGTTTGTAGTGGTGGTGTTGGGAAAGTATACCTTTATACGACAAATCCGGATATTGCCACAGGCGATGGGGTGGCGATGGCTTTTCGAGCTGGTGCTGAAGTGTCAAATATGGAGTTTGTTCAGTTTCATCCAACCTGTTTGTATCATCCGGAAGAGAAAAATTTTCTTATATCTGAGGCGGTTAGGGGAGAAGGTGGGGTGCTCATTGGGGCGGACTCTGTTCCGTTTATGGAGAGATATGACCCAAGGAAAGATTTGGCAACACGGGATACAGTGGCGAGGGCGATTGATAAGGAGCTTAAGGAAACGGGAGAGGATTGCGTCTTTCTTGACATATCGCATCGTGATTCCGGGTACCTGAAAAAAAGATTTCCAACGATCTATGAAAAATGCTTGTCTAGGGGTATAGATATAACGAAAGACCCCATACCTGTTGTGCCGGCTGCTCATTATATGTGTGGTGGAATCAAAACCGATAAAAATGGCCGAACAACAATTGCCGGCCTTATTGCATTAGGTGAGACAGCCTGTACTGGACTTCATGGTGGCAATCGTCTTGCGAGCAACAGCCTTCTTGAGGCTGTGGTTTTTGCTGATCGAGCATCGCATTATTGTCGAGAGCTTTGGCCGGAACTCAAAGGCAAAAAAATAGAAAAGGTTGATAATTGGAAGAGTGGGAATGCGACTGAATTGAGTGAGGAAATTATTGTTAATCATAATTGGGATTCCATTCGGCGTATAATGTGGAATTATGTTGGCATCGTACGTTCAATGCAAAGACTGGGATTGGCAAAAAAAAGAATGGAGGCCATTTACCAGGAAGTTGATCAACACTACAGGGACTATTATATTACACCGAACATGGTGGAATTAAGAAATATTTCTTTGATAGCATTGTTGATTATTCAGTCGGCCATGAAGCGAAAGGAATCTCGAGGATTACATTATCTCATTGATTATCCTGAAAAAAAGAAATCTGCAGAGCAGACTGTTTTTCGTCGCAAAGGTGCTGAAAATACATGGGAAATTGAGGTGATGGAGGGACAAGGCAATGGGTAAGCAGTTGGTGATTTCAGTGATGTCAAAGGATCGGCCAGGAATAATAGCGGATATAACAACTGTAATCTATGATTTAGGTGGTGATCTTGCTGATTTAAATCAGTCAGTTCTCGGGGGTTATTTTTCAATGATCCTTATTGGTGAGTTTGATGACAAGGTCACACCAGAAGATTTGTTAGCAGGGTTTTCTCATATTAACTCCGAAACAAAAATTGAAGCTAACATTATGGAAATGGCTGTTTCTTTGGAAACTGAAAAAGGTAAACTGCCTTTAGAAACCTATGTAGTGACAGCTCAGGGGGAAAATCGAAAAGGTCTGGTGAAAACAATGGGAGATTTCTTTTATTCTCTAAATATCAATGTGTTAGATCTCGTTACAACAAGGGAAAAACAGGTATATACAATGATATTTCAGGTGGATCTCGGCCATATATCATCAATGAAAGCTTTCAGGAAGGAATTGCAGGATCTGGCAACCGTTGAAAGTATGAATCTTGTATTGCAACACAACGATATTTTTATGGCAACTAATGAAGTCGGGACATCATCCTGTTCGATCATAAGGAATTAACAGGGTCACAGCGTTTGAGAGTGTCGTTCGCTGATTGTAAGGATTTTTACTTCAATAAATTGATGAAATAAAAAATAAGGAACAACTATGAAGATAGTTGTGCAGGTATCCAACTGAAATAACAGAATATAAACACGCGATTGATAAGTCCAGGCGCCTTATTTCAGTCCCTAGACGTGGATGATGAGTTATAAAAAAGAGAGAGTTTTTACTATACAGTCAATTTTAAGGTACAAATGGAGAATACTCAGATGCTTCGTTCTGATCAGATAATGGCCACTGTGGAAATGGTGCAAAAAGAAAACCTTGATGTGCGTACAGTAACCATGGGGATCAATCTGCTTGATTGCCGGGCAGGGTCGGTGAAGGCAACCTGCAAAAGAGTGGAGGATAAAATTGCAGAATATGCTCATAATTTTGTCCCGAAATGTAATGAAATAGCGTCTAAATTTGGCATTCCCGTAGTAAATAAACGCATATCAGTCACCCCGGCAGCTTTGGTTGGTGCCGGATTCGATGTTGATGCCTTTGTACTCCTTGCAAAAAGTCTGGACAATGCAGCAGCAAGGGCCGACGTAGATATTCTTGGTGGATATACTGCCCATGTGGAAAAGGGGATGACTGCTTCTGATAGGGCTTTAATCGAATCAGTCCCTAAGGCACTTTCAGTAACAGAAAGGCTGTGTTCATCAATTAATGTTGGTTCAAGTCAGAAGGGGATTAACATGGATGCCGTTGCCATCATGGGAGAAACAATCAAGAAATTGGCAGAGGAGACAGCGGAAAGCGGAGGTTTTGGGGCCGCAAAGTTTGTCGTGTTTTGTAATCAGCCCGGCGATAATCCTTTTATGGCTGGCGCTATCCATGGTGTTGAAGAAGCCGATGTGGTGCTCAATGTTGGAGTGTCAGGCCCAGGTGTTATAGCAAGGTCACTGAAAAAGGCCATTAACAGGATAGGAAAGGAAAATCTTAAACTTGATGATATAGCAGAAGAGATTAAACAGATTACATTTAGGGTAACCAGGTGCGGGGAGTTAATAGGCCGCCAGGTGTCAAAGGAGCTTAATGTCGAATTTGGGGTTGTGGATTTATCTCTTGCCCCGACACCAAAAGTTGGTGATTCTGTGGGGGAAATTCTTCAAATTTTGGGAGTTGACGATGTAGGAGCACCTGGTTCAACTGCTATTGTAGCGATGCTGAATGATGCTGTGAAAAAAGGTGGTATATTTGCTTCAAAAGCTGTGGGAGGTTTGAGTGGTGCGTTCATCCCGGTGATGGAAGATGCTGTACTGGCAGAAGCGGTCGGGAAGGGCGCACTCAGTATCGAAAAGCTTGAGGCCATGACCTGTGTTTGTTCGGTGGGGCTTGACATGGTTCCAATTCCAGGAGACGTTGATGCGGTAACTATTGCAGCAATTATTGCTGATGAAATGGCAATTGGGATGGTGAATAATAAGACTACTGCAGCACGTATTATTCCGGTTCCTGGGAAAAAAGCTGGAGAGGTGGTGAGTTTTGGAGGACTTTTTGGTGAAAGCCCGATTATGGAAGTTCGGAATGTGAATAAGTCAGCACGTTTTATTGCATGGGGGGGGAGAATACCTGCACCAATTCATAGCTTTAAAAATTAGGAGATTGCTCTGAATTAAAATTAAAATAATAGGCAGAAAAAAAAGAAAAGCATTTAACGATGATTCGTTAAATGCTTTTCTTTTTTCTGGCGTCCCCAGTCGGATTTGAACCGGCGTTGCTGGGATGAAAACCCAGTGTCCTGGACCTGACTAGACGATGGGGACAAAATACTATTTATATTTGGTGGGTCGTGTGCGACTCGAACGCACGACTCTCTGCTTAAAAGGCAGATACTCTACCGACTGAGTTAACGACCCATGAAGCAAGCTTTTATACAAATTTGTGTTTCTTGTGTCAAGAAAAAAATGAATATAAAAATGTATCCTACAGAAAATGTTTATCTCAAGAGCAGGATGAATGTCTCGCGGAAATCATATATCAGGTAGAGAAAATTGATTTAACATGATTATGGAATAGGGTATGGTAGTGTCCATTATTATGAAAAATTTGTTCGATTATGGAGAGGTGAATGGGATTTATAAAAGGAACGGCTAGTTATGTGCGTTTTAGTGTTGAAGGGGAACTTCCTGAAAATATATGGGATTTCATTGCTGATCGTGTAGTGGCATTTTCCTTCAGAGATATAGACGAGACATATGAAGAGGATTCCCTGGGCTGGGTATCAGTACTAAATATGTTCGATACAGAATTTGATTATGCATCATATGCGGCAGGGAATTATGTGACTCTTTCAATGCGACTTGATGAGCGGAAAGTCTCTTCAACTATTGTAAAGAAATATGTGCAGAAAGAAGAGGATCGCATCAAAAAGGAGAAGGAGATACCCAAAATTTCAAGAAGCATGCGGGTGGAAATCAAGGAGCGTGTCCAAAATGAGTTAATGCGTAAGGCTCTTCCCATGCCGGCGGTTTTTGATCTCTGCTGGAACCTTGAAAGTTCCACAGTCCTTTTTTTCTCAACCAATAAAAAAGCACAAGCCCTGCTCGAAGATCTCTTTAAAGAGAGTTTTGGGCTCACCTTGATACAGCAGATCCCGTATCTATGTGGTGAGCATCTTCTCGATGAGGATGATGTTGAAAAGCTAGCCAGGATAACACCGGATATTTTTGTATAGGGCAGGGGGACAAGGAAAACAATGGATTTAGTAGATCTTATAGCGGAAAAGCGTTTCATAGGACAGGAGTTCCTGACCTGGCTCTGGTGGAAAAGTGAGGAACGTGGCGGGGTGGTCGCTCTCCCTGGCGAGGGTGATATTGTCGTGGTTTTCGAGAAGCATATGTTGCTGGAATATGGCGAGGGAGATTCCAACGAAAGTCTCATTTGCCGAGGCCTTCAGACTGAGCTTCAGGAAGCGAGAACAGGGCTTGTCATGGGCAAGAAGCTGGAACAGGCAAGAATCCAGTTAGCCTACAATGATTATGAATGGAATTTTACCATGGCTGCAGCACTGATGGAATTTCGCAATGTAAAATTACCAAAAACCGGTGGAGATTCGGGGAATACTGAGAATCCTGAAGAGCGTGAAGGTATGGTTTTGGAACGAATTTTTCTTTTTGAAGAATTGGTTCGTATCGTACTGGAGTTGTTTCGTCTCTTTTTGCAGATCAGAGTTGGTGATGAGTGGCGTGATGAATTACTCAAAGTACGTGAATGGGTTAATAAGGCAGAACGAGCATAATTTAATTTGAAGCAACGAAGAGTGTATCATGGAGTTTGAAACCGTAATCGGGCTGGAAATACATGCCCAGCTGAAAACAAAATCAAAAATATTCTGCGGCTGTACCACTGAGTTTGGAGCACCACCGAACAGCCATACCTGTCCCATTTGTCTGGGAATGCCGGGGGTACTGCCTGTATTGAATAAAAAGGTGGTTGAATATTCTATTAAGATGGGGCTGGCAACAGACTCCACCATCAACACCTTCAACCAGTTTGCCAGGAAAAATTATTTTTATCCTGATTTGCCCAAAGGGTATCAGACTTCCCAGTTTGATCTGCCAATTGTAGAGTTCGGCAAGGTGGAAATTGAGGTGAACGGAGAACAAAAAGTGATCGGTATAACCCGTATGCATATGGAGGAAGATGCTGGAAAATTGATCCATGATGATCGTGAACCGGTATCGTATGTTGATCTGAATCGTACTGGTACACCGCTCCTTGAGATAGTATCAGAACCTGATATGCGTTCTCCGGAAGAGGCATATGCCTATTTACGAAAGCTTCATGCAATTCTTCGTTATCTTGATATCTGTGACGGAAATATGCAGGAGGGAAGTTTTCGTTGTGACGCCAATATCTCACTCAGGCCCGTGGGACAGGAGGAGCTTGGCACCAGGACAGAGCTCAAAAATATGAACTCTTTCAAAAATGTGCAGGCAGCGTTGGAATACGAAGTGCGAAGACAGCGTGATGTTCTCCTTGATGGTGCAGAGGTCAAACAAGAAACGCTCCTTTGGGATCCTGACCGTAACCGTACAGCTTCCATGCGCAGTAAAGAAGAAGCGCACGATTATCGCTATTTCCCCTGTCCGGATCTGGTTCCAGTGGTGATTGAGGAGAGTTGGATAGAGGAGATTAGAAAAACCTTACCTGAACTTCCGGATGCAAGAAAGGAGCGTTTTATAAGTCAGTATGATTTGCCGGAATATGATGCTGCACTCCTCACTTCGTCCCGTGAGCTTGCTGACTATTTTGAGGCGGTAGTGGAAAGTGGCGTCAAAGCAAAGAAAGCTTCTAACTGGATCATGACCGAACTCATGCGTGAGCTTAAGGGGGCAGAAGTAACCGATTGCAAGGTCACACCAGAGCAATTAGCTGCACTTTTAAAAATGGTGGATGGTGGAAGCATTTCCGGGAAGATCGCTAAAACCGTGTTTCTGGAGATGATGGAATCCGGAAAGGATCCGGAGGTCGTGGTTAAAGAAAAAAATCTACTACAGGTATCTGATCAGGGCGAATTACTGGCCATTGTTCAGGAAATTATTGCAGCCAATCCTGGACAGGCCGCAGATTTTAAGGGTGGAAAGAGTAAACTCATGGGCTATTTTGTCGGGCAGCTCATGCAGAAGACAAAGGGCAAGGCAAATCCCAAGATTGCCAATGAACTATTCAGTAAGGAGCTAT
>JAOZQU010000013.1:0-1994 GCA_029932055.1 Desulfocapsa sp. | reverse complement strand
ACAAAGGGCAAGGCAAATCCCAAGATTGCCAATGAACTATTCAGTAAGGAGCTATTAAAGTAGCTCACGAAGGCCAATGGAAAAAGAGCAATGGCAGAAAAAGGGGGAAGGGCACAGACAACGCCTCCGTGATCGTTTTCTGGATCGTGGGCTTGAAGGGTTTACCGATGCCGAAATCCTCGAACTTCTCCTCTCCTTTGGAACTCCAAGAAGCGATTGCAAGGAGCCTGCCCGGGCAGCCCTGA
The DNA here is from genome assembly GCA_029932055.1 of Desulfocapsa sp. Classification (GTDB taxonomy): domain Bacteria; phylum Desulfobacterota; class Desulfobulbia; order Desulfobulbales; family Desulfocapsaceae; genus Desulfocapsa. The sequence goes on along the minus strand of JAOZQU010000013.1, from coordinate 1,749 downwards.
AACAGTTTGGCTCGCTCGCTGCAGTGCTGGAAGAGCCTCTTGTCGGGTTGCAGAAAATCAAGGGAATCGGGCCCAAAAATGGCTTTGCTGTTCATTTTATCCAGGCAGTTGCAAGGCGTTATTTGAACCAGCGATTGCGTGGCAAACGCTATCTCCACTCCTCCTCAGAGGTTCGTGACTATCTGCTCCACAGTCTGCGAGGCCTCAAAAAAGAAGTTCTTACTGTCATCTACCTGGATTCCTCCCACGCAATCCTTCATTCTGAAACTGTTGCCGAGGGCACCATCAATGTCAACACCGTCTACCCGCGGGAGTTGGTCAAGAAGGCTCTGGAACAGAATGCATCGGCCATGATCATTGCCCATAACCATCCTTCCGGCTCACTTGAACCATCTGCCCAGGATTTGCAGTTGACCAGAACCCTGTCTCTTTTAGGAAGCCTGATGCAGATCCAGCTGCTCGATCATATCATCATTGGCGATGGCAGCTTTTCTTTTGCCGACCACGGCCTGATGACTGATATCAGCAAACAGTGCCGGGAGACCATGGAAGATCTGCAGCAGTAGTAAATGACTACTTCCCTTTATATCCATATTCCCTTTTGTGCTGCTAAGTGCAACTATTGTTCATTTAACTCTTATGCGGGCCTGGAAGGGCTGCAAGGGCGATATATTGACTCGTTGTGTGCCGAGCTGGGACAATGTACGTCTGGGGGGTATATGGGGCCTCTGAGGACGGTTTTTCTGGGAGGGGGAACCCCAAGTGTTCTTTCAGCTGCTTTGCTTAAAAACCTGCTGGCTTCCTGTTTTGCCTGTTTTCCAGTTCATCCAGATGCAGAAATCTCCATTGAGGCCAATCCTGGAACTGTGGATAGAGCGAAATTTGAACTTCTTAAAACAGCAGGAGTGAACCGGATATCATTTGGGGTACAGTCCTTTAATGATCAGGAACTCGGAAAAATAGGCCGGATTCATTCGGCGGAAGAAGCCGCTCAGGCTGTAAATATGGCAAAAGAAGCTGGATTTGATAATCTCAGTATTGATCTTATGTACGGCCTCCCCGGACAGGATCCAAAGAGTTGGCAGATAAGCCTTGAAACAGCCCTTTCCCTTGATCTCAATCATCTTTCACTCTATCAGTTGACAGTAGAAGAACAAACACCTCTTGAAAGAATGGTACAGGATGGAAGACTGCAGCTACCGGTCGAGGATGAGCTTGCGGCCATGGATGAGATTACAGCAAAACTCACCGCAAAAAATGGATTAGCCCAGTACGAAATTTCAAATTACGCCCGCTCGGGGTATCAGTGCCGACACAATATCACCTACTGGGAAAACAGAGATTATTTTGGGGTTGGAGCCGGTGCAGTGTCCTGTCTGCGCGGGAGCAGGAAGCGAAATATTGTAGCTCCAGAAGAGTACTGTGACGCAATAGAGAGTGGAAGTTCCACCGTAATTGATGAGGAAACGCTGGATCTTGAGGCATCCTTCCGGGAAACAGTAATCATGGCTCTGCGTATGAATCGGGGAGTTGCTGTAAAACAGTTGGAGAAGCGATACAAAATCCGGCTGGAAAACCATTACGGAAAAGTTCTCCAACAGTTGATAAAAGACAAGCTGCTTGAGCAGTCAGAGGACTATCTATATCTGACGGATAGGGGAAGAGTATTTGCCAATCGGGTTATGGCTGATCTGGTTTAGTGCATTACAGAACAATTTCTTCTTTTTTTTTCACAAGAAATTTACTGAT
>JAOZQU010000137.1 GCA_029932055.1 Desulfocapsa sp. | reverse complement strand
TAATTAAGGTGAAGATGCAGTGTCTGCAATCAATTGAGACTCATTCAATACAGTCCGCACTGTAGAGGCCAGTTTTTCAAGGGTCACCGGCTTCGAAAACCAGGAAGAAAACCCTGCTTCACACAGTTTCTCACCTGAAAGTTTTTCTCCATAACCGGAACAGAGAATAACAGGAATTGTCTCCCGTTGTTTTTTCACTTCTCTGCAGAGTTCCAGACCTGTCAGAGAAGGCATGGTCAAATCAGTAATGATCAAATCAAACTCATCAGGATTACAGGAAAAAACAGCCAATGCTTCACGGGATAAGGAACAGGTAGTGACCGTATAGCCCAGAATTTCAAGAATTTTGCTGGTTACCTTGAGTACTGCAGCCTGATCATCAACCACCAGAACATGCTCGTTTCCGGTGGGATGAACAAGAATATCCTTAACCTGGGTCACAATATTATCTGGCAGCACACAGGGAAAATGAAGATGAAAAACTGTGCCCTTCCCTTTCTCACTCTTCAGTTCAATCCGGCCACCGTAACGCGTAACAATACCGTGTACCATGGCAAGACCCATTCCCGTGCCCTGACTTTTTTCCTTTGTAGTGAAGTAGGGTTCAAACACCCGCTCCTGCAGTTCAGGATCAATGCCGGTTCCGTTATCAGCCACACTCAGCTCCACCCATTCTCTTCCCTGCCTGTCCCTGGCACCTTTGACCAACCTTACCGAGAGTCTCCCTTGTCCCTCACCTATGGCGTGGGCACTGTTTGTACAGAGATTGAGAAGAATCTGATGCAATTGCACAGGATCAATGGAAACCATTCCACAATCCTTATCTATCTCCTGACGTATCTCTATGCTGGCCGGCAAGGTCACACGAATCAACTTCAGTACTTCTTTAACAATAGGATGCAGGTATTGAGGCAAGGCTTTCTTTTCCCGACTTCTTGAAAAAGTCAAAATCTGTTCAACCAGACTTTTTGCTCTCTTGGCTGCGGCTAGAATTTCACCAACATACTGCATCGACGAATCATTCTGCTCGCCCTCTCTCAAGGCCATAATTCGCATGATCTCTGCATAACCAACTATCGGGGTCAACACATTATTAAAATCATGAGCAATACCACCGGCCAGAGTGCCGATTGCTTCCATTTTTTGAGCATGCCGCAGCTGCAACTCTGTTTCTCTCTGCTCTGTCAGATCAAGAAGTGTAGTTACGAGTCCCACGACTTCTCCATTTTTCCCGGTGATCGAAGCCTTATTAAAAATAACTGCACGCTCAGTATTTCCAGGGTTCTTCACCGTGGCTTCAAAGGATTCTTCACCACCTTGAGCGAAAATCATAGTATCTACTTCGCGGCTCTTTGCTCCGGTTTCAAAATCCAACAATTCATAGAGATCGGAAAGAACAAACAGCTCCTGATCAATAGCAAAAAAATCCCTGAAAGACCGGTTTATCCCTAAAAAGCTTCTCTTTTTATCCTGTATAAAAACAGGCATAGGGATGGCGTCTATCAAACTCTGATCAAAAGAAAACTCATCTGTATCGGAACACTCTTCCCCGGACATTTCTCTATTGTACCCGTTTAAATACTTCTTCAATTCCGGAAAAATTATCCAGAAACAACTCAACAACATAGGGATCAAAATGTATCCCTTTCTGCTCAGCAATAACTTTTTTTGCCTCGCCCAGTGGCCACGCAGCTTTATAGGGACGCTTCGAAGACAGGGCATCAAAGACATCACACAATGCCGCAACACGACCGGCAAACGGAATTTCCTCTCCCCGTAACCCCAATGGAAACCCTGTACCATCCCATTTTTCATGATGAGTCAGGGCAATCAGATGAGCCATGTTCATTAACTCGCTATCAACCCCGTACAGAAGATCTGCACCAATAAAGGTGTGCCGCTTCATTTCATCAAATTCATCAGGAGTAAGCGTTCCCTTTTTATGCAGTATAGCATCACTGATACCCAATTTACCAATATCATGCATGGCACTGGCATGAAAAAACAGGTCCAACTCACTCTCCCCCATGCCGTGTGCCCTTCCCAAAATCACACAATAATGAGCCATCCTGGTAATATGGCGACTGGTTTCATGGTCGTGATACTCGGCAGCCTGGACCAGTCTGTTGGTAATTTCAATTTGCGTTTCTCTGAGGTCCCTTGTTCGATCCAGAACCATCTCTTCCAGTTCATCCCGATGATGCTGCAATTCTCGTTGGGCCATTCGCAGAGCAATATGAGTCTGAACCCGTGCTTTCACAATCACCGGATTAACGGGTTTGACGATAAAATCGACAGCACCAAGAAAAAAGCCCAGGGTCTCATCCTGTTCTCCATCTAATGCTGTAACAAAAATGACCGGGATATCACCAGTCTCCGTTCGAGATTTCAATCGCTTACACACCTCATATCCATCCATGTCCGGCATCATGACATCAAGCAAGATAAGATCCGGTTTTTTCTCAATTGCAGCCCTCAGCCCATCAAGCCCGTTAGTTGCCACAATAAGACGATAATTCTCACGAAGAGCGCCCACCAGAATTTTACTATTGGCAGGAGTATCATCAACAAGAAGAACCGTGTTCCGCTGCGTTTTCACTCTCTTTATCCTTCCTTCCGAAGAGGTGTCCCAATTCTGTTCATAAAATCAGCCCCCCCGTCATAACTGTAATTGTACAAATGAAATCTCATTCTCTTCTTTTCTCTCTTCCGTTGCAACAATTTCTAACAAGAAAAATTCCATTTCATAACGCCTACTATTCCTAGCAAAAAAAAACAGCTAACGCAATTCGATTCAGCAGGCGAGTCGTCCTTTGCCTTGACTCTTGATGCTTTGCTCAGTAGATTCTACAAAATCGGCAGGATATAAAATAATCAATCTTTTTTATACAGACTCATGAATATAGACCCATTCCCCAAGCCATTCTCCTGTAAGGAAAAAGCCAGCATCAAGTATCCTTGTTCCTGGCTCTACAAAGTCATTGGTCTTAACGAGGACGCTCTCCGGAAAGCCATCCACACTGTCATTGGTAAAAATAATCTAATTATAACAAAATCTCACACCAGTTCCGGTGGTAAATACTGCAGTCTGAATGTCGAAGTTGTAGTGGAAGATGAAGAATCCCGAATGGGAAATTACAGTAACCTGAAAAACCACGCAGCCGTAAAGGTTGTGCTGTAAAGCTAAAATAATGGATCAAGAAAACGACAAAAAAAATTCTCGCCTCATTCCCATCCTTCGTGAGGGAATTGCGGTGATCCAGATGATTTTTTTCAAGGAATTAAAAACAGTCGTCACAAAAAATCATCCCGACCTTGAAGCCTCTGTCCTGACAATGCTGGCAGGAGCCATCACCAATGAACTCTTTGGCTCCCACAACCCGGAAGAAAAATTCCAGAAGTTTCGTAATAAGTACCAGGGAACCATAGAACAGGAATTATTAAGCTTAAGCGATGAACTCCCACAACTGACTGCTCCACTGGCTGATGCCCTCCGCATTCAGACCCTCTGTGACAATCAGGAAGGAGTGGATTCTGCCCATGTACTGAAACAGGCTGACAGTTTCGGAATGTTACCACAGGATCGCGACATTCCCATGCCCTCTGCTTTTATGGAAACTGTACGTACTCTAGGTAGCGTTCACAAATTAATTATTCCTCCTGTTGACATTGATGAAACAGAGGAAAAGAACTTCCTGCAATAGTATCTTTTAAACTTACCTCCAAACTTCCTTTTTATACCTTGCCCTTGTCATATTTGGCGGCTGGCATCCTGTTCGTGTTGCACTTGGCGCCATGCTCTTTGCCTTTCTTCAGGTGTGCGGTATCGGATGCAGGATCTCTTTCCACAGGTGCCCTCGCAGGTCTTTCAAACAGCAACTCTTCCTCTCATGATCTTCGCTCTGGTCTTGACATCATCGACAGATTTCAGCAGCTCATCGGTACATTACTTATGTCACGAGCTCCCAAAGCTATTGGGAAAAGTTACAAGCAGGAATAAGTCGAACCTGAACAACACCCCGCACAGAATTACAGCAAAAAAGCGCATCAGCCTTAAAAAGGTCTTCACGGCTTATTATTTTTTCGCTGAGCAGAGGAAAATTTTCGTTCAAAAGTTTTTCACGAAGAGTTCCACCAAGAAGGCCTGATGAAACAGGGGGGGTAAAAAAAGATCCATCTATGAAAAGAATAATATTAGAAATACAACCCTCTGTGAGTTCCTGACGATCGTTAAAAAAACAGATATCAAACAATCCCTGTTCTTGTGCAGTGGCAAATTCTTTCTGGAACAGATCCCGACGAGTGGTTTTATGAAAATACCAGGGAGAAGATGAATCCACCTGACTTCCAGACAAACCAATACCAGGCAGATCATTCGATTCAGGTGGTGGTTTTGCCGGAAGAGTATACAAAAGGGGAGCATCGCATGATTGATAGGCCGTTTTAGTGACCCCATCTTTTGCAAGAGTAAGGCGAATTCTAGAGCATTGTCCGTTAAAAGTATCCACCAGCTGATTCAAGACAGCTATAATTTTATCTTTCTCAAACAGGAAACTAAAGTACAAAGACGATTTCTCCAGCCGCTCAAGGTGTTCAGTAAGGAGCCAATAGCCATTATCCGGTTTCCATAAAAGTGTTTCAATAAGCAAAAACTCAGGAACCGGTTTAGTCAAAAAATGTGCCTTCAGCAGACACTCCTGCCACTCCTGTTCAGGATCAGAATCATAAACAATTCCTGAGCCAATCCCCATTACCCCTTTACCATCAGCAAGACGAACAGTCCGGATGGGAACATTAAACGTTGCTGTGCCAGAAGGGGAAAAATAGCCAATGGCACCGGTATACACACCACGTGGAGACTTTTCGAGTTCGTGAATAATCTCCATGGTTCTAATCTTTGGAGCTCCGGTAACTGAGCCGCATGGAAAAAGTGCTTTGAAAAAGTCCAGCAATCCGATTTTGCTAAAAACATTCTTTCCTGTTTCAGCACATATGGTGGACGTCATCTGCAACACACTCTCGTAGCGCTCCACATTAAAAAGTGATTTTGTTATTACCCTATCATCTCCAAATTGATGACAGAGGCGAGCAAGGTCGTTGCGCAGCAGATCGACAATCATCACATTTTCACTTCGATTTTTTATGTCTTTTTGTAAGGTTTGACAAAAACCCAAGTCCTCTTCCAGATATCGGCCCCGCTTCATGGTTCCTTTCATGGGCCTGACAAGAATTGAGTCGTGTGCAACCCGGAAAAACAACTCAGGCGACAGAGAAAGAATATGTTCTTCACCAAGGCGCATCATTGCCCCGTAGGCCACAGACTGATTACGGCGCAGATTTCTGTAAAAAGCAACAGGGGAACCGGTAAAATCAAAAAGAAGTTTGAGGGTATAGTTGACCTGATAGGTATCGCCTGCAGCAATGTATTCCCTGATTCGGCAAACAGCATCCAGGTAACTCTCTTCAGTCTCACTGAATCGTAGATTGCTGATGTTGAATCCAGGCATTTCTGTCGCTGATTTGCTGACGGGAAAAGAACTGTCCCCGGTTTCATGATCAAAAGTCAAAGGATTGGAAAAAATACCAAAGGAAGCAAGAGGAGATTTTTTTTGTGTGAGACACGGGAGACGTGCAGCTATACGGGGCTCCAACAGGTAGCCGAATTCGTAGCTTAACCAGCCCGCAAGATAATACCCATCAGCAAGTGCTTGTTCCATACTCGCAACAAAGGCTGCCGGATCATCTCCGGGTAGAAAATCCAGACGTTTCTCAGGCTGCAAAAAAAGAAAAGAGTGTGTATTTTCCGTATCACTTCGTGCAGTGTCTAGGAAAACATACTCATCTTCATGCTGAAGAGTACCTAGAAGGGCATCCAGTTCTGTCTGTTTCAATGGTCGCATGCACCTCTTCTATCAATTCAAGGTGGAATTTCAAGAAAAAAGCATTATTCACAACAAAATGGTACTATTTAACAGAAAATGATTACACGCTTGCGTCAAAGTGAAAAGTGTTCTATATTGGTCGATTCTGCGTCATTATTTTAAATTCTTTAAGTATTCAGAACTGCAAAACCTCGATAAACAGAGCTGTCATTACAATTTATTACTACCTGTATTATATATAAGGAGGCCCTATGCTAATTAAGGACTGGATGGCAACCACCATACTTACTGTGGACGCCAACACCTCGGTCATGCGAGCCGGAAGAACAATGAAGGACAATAATATCAGGCGGTTGCCTGTTGTCTCTCAAGGAAAACTTGCAGGAATCCTCACTGACCGTGACCTGAAAGAGGCGTCTCCATCGTCTAAAACAGACATGGATCTGCATGAGATGTACTATCTTCTCTCAGAAATGAAGGTTAAAGATGTGATGACATCTAATCCCATTCGTCTAAAACATGATGACACCTTGGAAAAAGCAGCACTTGTCATGTTGAACGAAACAATTTCCGGTCTGGTAATCGTTGATGACGATGAAAATCTTGTGGGTCTGCTCTCAGAATCCGACGTCCTTCGTGGCTTTATTCATGCCACAGGTATCCAGGACGGCGCTTTTCAAATTGTCATGGATATGTCAGATAAGGGGGGCACTGTTTCCCAACTCATCGACGTCTTCCGGCAGAATCGAGCCAGAGTCCTTTCCATCCTCACTTCTTTTGAAGATGCCCCGACCGGATCCAAACGTGTTTCTGTCCGTATCATGCCGTATAACGGCGAAGTAGAAGAGCTCATTAAAGAACTTAAAGATATGGAAGGCTACAACCTTGTCAGCCATGGAATTGATGATCTAAGCGATCTGCCAAAAAAATAAATCAAACTAATTCAACAGCACCAATAACCAACAAAGGAGATTCATCTATGTCGAGAAAAATGGTCACAATCGACGGTAACCAGGCTTGTACCCATGTTGCCTACGCCACCAGTGAAGTTATCACCATCTACCCTATTACGCCTTCTTCACCCATGGCTGCTGAGGCGGATACCAAAGCAACAGTAAAACAGGAAAACATCTGGGGATCTGTCCCGGTTGTAACTCAGATGCAGTCAGAAGGTGGTGTCGCAGGCTCTCTGCACGGATCACTTGCCACAGGCGTTTTGTGTACCACTTTTACCGCATCTCAAGGGTTGCTTCTGATGCTCCCTAATATGTATAAAATTGCCGGTGAGCTCACCCCCACCGTTTTTCATGTAACAGCACGTTCCATCGCTGCCCAGGGACTTTCCATCTTCGGAGATCACGCTGATATTTACGCTGCACGCCAGACCGGTTGGGGTATGCTCTGCTCCCAGAACGTTCAGGAATGTATGGATATGTCTCTGATCTCAACCCAGGTATCCCTTGCTTCCCGTATTCCTTTTATTCATTTCTTTGATGGTTTCCGTACCTCTCATGAGATCCAGAAGATTGAAGAACTGACCATGGATGACATGTCTGCAATGATCGACGAAGATAACATCATCGCCCATCGTAAACGTGCCCTGACTCCTGATCATCCAACCATTCGTGGTACTGCTCAAAACCCTGACGTCTATTTTACAGGCCGTGAGACAGTGAACGAGTATTACGAAGCCACTCCCAAAATTGTCCAGGACACTATGGACAAATTTGCCGGCATCACCGGTCGTCAGTACCATCTCTTTGATTACTATGGATCACCTGATGCAACAGACGTTGTTGTTATGATGGCATCCGGTTGTGAGACTGTTTCCGCCACCATCGACCATCTGGTCAGTGAAGGCAAAAATGTCGGCCTTGTTATTGTTCGACTGTTCAGACCTTTTGACTGCAAAGCAATGGTTAACGCCCTGCCTTCAACTGTTGAGCGCATTACCGTACTCGACAGAACAAAAGAGCCCGGATCATCCGGCGAGCCACTGTACCTGGATGTCCGCAACGCAGTTGGTGAGGCAATCGAAGCAAACAGTGCAGCTTACATGCCACTGATTCTTTCCGGTCGGTATGGACTTGGTTCTGCTGAATTCACCCCCACCATGGTCAAGGCAGTATTTGACAACATGGAATCCATGGCTCCCAAAAATCATTTCTGCGTTGGTCCTAACGATGACGTTGCCGGAACCAGCCTTTCCTATGATCCTGATTACTCCATCGAAGGCGACGATGTATATCGTGCCATGTTCTATGGTTTAGGTTCTGATGGTACTGTTGGAGCGAACAAAAACACCATTAAAATCATTGGTACTGAAACAGATAACTCTGCTCAAGGCTATTTTGTTTATGACTCCAAAAAATCCGGTTCTATAACCACCTCCCATCTGAGATTTGGTAAAAACCAGGTTGTTGCTCCTTACCTTATTAATAAGGCCAACTTCATTGCATGTCATAACTTCACTTTCCTTGATCAGTACGACATGCTTCGCAACCTTGATGAGGGCGGAACCTTCCTCCTCACCACCACGTTCAGTGCCAAACAGATATGGAAAGAACTGCCAGGCAGTGTCCAGAAAGATCTGATCAATAAAAAAGCAAAATTCTACATCATCGATGCCCTGTCTCTTGGTGAGGCTCTTGGCCTTGGTGCCCGCATCAACATGATCATGCAGACTGCTTTCTTCCTCATCTCCGGTATCATCAATGAGAAAGATGCCATTGCTGCCATTAAGACCGCCATCAAGAAAACTTATGGCAAGAAAGGCGACAAGGTTGTCAACATGAACTACGACGCCGTTGACGCTGCAGTCAAAAACATCGTCAAAGTCAAGCTTGCCAAATCCACCAGCGGTCATGAGATGCCTCCAACCGTTCCTGATTTTGCTCCTGACTTTGTTAAAAATGTTACTGCCAAAATGATGGAAGGTAAGGGTGATCAGGTTAAAGTATCTGAGATGCCTAATGATGGTACCTGGCCAACAGGAACCACCCAATACGAAAAACGTAACATCGGTGTTCATGTACCCGAATGGCTGGAAGAAAACTGCATCCAGTGTGGTCAGTGTTCACTCGTCTGTCCTCACGCTGCAATTCGTATGAAAATTGCTAAAATGGATAAAGCTCCCAAGAGCTTCAAATCCGTTCCTGCGGTTGGAAAAACCTTTAAGGGTTCCAGTTTTGCCATTCAGGTCTTCACCCAGGATTGCTGCTCATGTACCCAGTGTATGGATGTATGTCCCGGCAAAAAAGGCGAAAAAGCACTGCAGATGGTTCCAAACACCGAAAAAATTCGGACTACTCAGGCTAAAAACGTGGATTACTTCCTCAGCCTTCCTGAGACCAATCCAGCTGACGTTAACCCTGCAACCATCAAGGGAAGCCAGCTGCTTCGCCCACTGTTTGAGTTCTCCGGCGCATGTGCCGGTTGTGGTGAAACCCCATACATCAAACTTGTTACCCAGATGTTTGGTGACAGAATGCTGATTGCCAATGCAACAGGTTGTTCTTCCATCTATGGTGGTAACCTGCCTACAACTCCATACTGTAAACGTGAAGACGGACGCGGACCTGCATGGGCCAACTCACTCTTTGAGGACAATGCTGAATTTGGTCTCGGTATGCGTTCTTCTGTCAGCAAACTTGGCTCCCAAGCTGTTGAGCTGATGGACAAAGCGATTGCTGAAAAGCTTATCACCAAGAAGATGGCAACTGACATCAATAATGCTACTCAGAAAAGTCAGACTGACATTGAAAATCAGCGTGACCGTGTTGCCAAACTGAAAGCCAAACTTGAAGGTTCCGACAATGTGATTGCCAAACGTTTACTCGGTTGTGCTGATTACCTTGTGAAAAAATCAGTATGGATCTTCGGTGGTGACGGTTGGGCATATGATATCGGATACGGTGGACTGGATCACGTACTTGC
>JAOZQU010000369.1 GCA_029932055.1 Desulfocapsa sp. | reverse complement strand
CCGTACGCTTTATCAATTTTACTGCTACGTGAGCTCAGGAATATGTTTTACTTGCGGTTTTGATTAAATTCAAGAGATGGCCATTGGCATGTTCTCTTGTTTGATACTGCTTGAATCAATATTGGCAAGAGATGTTTTAACTCTCAAAAATTGATCTTCAAACTGGAGAGGAGGAGGGTAATGTTTGTTTAATGGTTCTGTGAAATTGCTAAGATTTCCACTGGCCATTCTTATATTTCCCAATTCCCCAAAAGGTGAAGGTAACTTCATCGTTATCTCTAGAATTGATTTGATGGTTTAAAATGGCTATGCGGTGCATATAGCGGCCAAGATATTCGAGTACATGGGCGTCATTATGTATCTAAAATATTTCTAATAAGCAATGCCAAATCAGCTCGAATAACAGGTTTTGGCAGGTATCCCTTAAAACCCAAGGCTAAAGCCTTTTCTTCATCAATCAGGTCACTGAATCCTGTACATAATATAACAGGAATATTTACCCTGATCTTCATTGCTTCTAAGGCAAGCTGTGCTCCAGTCATTCCCGGCATGGTCATATCTGTGAGTATTAGATCATACTTGTCGGGATGGTTTGCAAATTCTTCTAGTGCTGATATGCTACTGGCATATGATGTAACGGTATAGCCAAGTCTTCCAAGCATCCGGGTATACATATCCAACAACGGAGTTTCATCATCTACAACCAGAATATTTCCTACCCCACCCTGGACTTGTTCTTCTGCAGAGTCTTGTGTCTCAGCGTTTTCGACCTCGCCAAACATTGGGAAATAGATCTGAAATGTTGTTCCTTCGTTTACCTCACTTGAAACTCGAATAAAACCGTTGTAATTTTCGATAATGCCATGCACGACAGACAGCCCCATCCCAGTCCCTTCACCCATTTGTTTTGTGGTATAGAAAGGATCAAACATCCTGTCAATGACCTCTTGTGACATGCCGCAGCCTGTATCTATTACTTCGAGACAAACAAATGAACCGAAAGGCTGCTCTACTTCATCCTTATGTTTGCCGTCCTGTTCGATATTCACAGAGTTCAGATTGACTTCCAATACTCCGCCGCGTTCCCGCATTGCATGCTTGGCATTAGTACACAGGTTCATGAGTATTTGATACAATTGTGTTGGATCCGCATTAACCATTTCACATGATTCGTCAATTCCCTGGCGAATTTCAACGGTTGACGGGATTGTGGATCTCAATAACTTCAAGGCCTCTTTCACAACAGGTTGTATTTTTACCGGCTTACAGTCTTGCTCTGATTGGCGACTGAACATCAGAATCTGTTGTACAAGTTCAGCTGCTCTTTTTCCTGCCTTTATGACCTGCTGTATATCAGATCGATTCTTAGAGTCTTTCGGTAACCTTTCAACGACAATGCTGGAGTATCCTATTATAGCACCAAGGATATTGTTAAAATCATGGGCAATACCACCGGCCAGGGTACCAATTGCCTCCATCTTCTGAGCCTGGTTAAGCTTTTTTTCAATTGTTGCCTTTGCCTGTTCCATGTGTCGTTTTGCGGAAGCAATCCGCAATGCCTTAATACCGTAAAGCAGTTCACAGGAACTTGCAGTCAGAAGGTCAACCTCTTCAATATTAAAATCATCAGTGCTCGTCGAATAAACTGTCAGGACTCCTAAACATTCGTTTTCATCTATTAAAGGAAGGGCGAGGCAAGATCGGAAACCTCTTTGTTGAGCAGCATCCCTCCATGGCAAGAACAAGGGATCATTGAGCGTGTCGCTACAAGTTATCGGTTGCTTTTGGCGTACAGCAGTCCCAACTGGTCCACGCCCTCTCTCTTCATCAGCCCAGGTTACATCTATATTTTTAAGGTAGCCATCTTCATGACCATATTGAGCCGAAGGCACAATACTCTTTTTTTCATCATGCTGAACATATCCAAACCAGACCATTGAGTATCCGCCATCTTCCACAAGGATCTGACATGCTTTCTGTAAAAGTTCAAGCTCATCTTTGGCAGTGATGGTTGCTTTTGACAGAGCATTAGCAAGTCGAAGGGATCTGTTGTTTTGACGAACATCCTCCTCTGCCTCCAAACGGTGTTCGATCTCTTTCTGCATTCTTTCATTTGTCGCCATCAACTCCGCTGTCCGTTCAAGTACTTTTCCCTCAAGGTTCTTCTTGGCAGCATTCAGAGCGTCCTGCATAAATTTAATACGAAGCATAACCTTAATACGAGCGGCAAGCTCCAGATTATAAATAGGTCTGGTAATAAAATCATCCGCACCAGCCTCCAACCCTTGGACACGGAGGTTCAATTCGTCCTTCTGGGTGGTTATCAAAATAATTGGTATGGATTGCGTCTTAGGATCTGCCTTGAGCTGACGGCAAAGTTCCAGACCACCTTTCCCCGGCATTTGAATGTCACTCAGTATCCCATCTGGCAGATATGCCCTAGCCTTTTTGAGGGCACTGTCGGCATCTGCTGCGGTATGGCATATACTATTCGGCAGATATTCATTGACCAACTGTTCAAGGACAAAAAGGTTGTCCGGTCTGTCGTCAACAACTAGTAAAACTGGTGCCTGCTCACTCATGTCGATGTCCCTGTATTCATTTT